>NZ_JBALNY010000119.1:0-20069 GCF_036962145.1 Bacillus sp. JJ1764
CACCTGTGGCCTGGATTTCCGCTTTGCTGGCCGAAGTTAGAGCTTCTTCGAACACTTGATGCTTAAATCTTCTCATAGCGGTCTGAAGTAAAATGTTTTTTAGATTAAAGTTTTTATAATCATTCAAATACTATTTTCGTAATAAAACAATGGTAGTTCTGACGATTATTTGGTTTAGGTTTTAGTTTATTTAAATCTCAATATCCGCGGAATATACGTGATGGATTGTTCCGGAGGAGTCTTCTAGTTTTAAGACACCTTCATCGGTAATTCCGAGGGCTTTTCCTTCAATCACATTGGTAATCGTTCTCGCTCTGATTGTTCTTCCGATACTGACGGCATAACTTTCCCATAAGATTTTAATCGGCAAAAAGCCTTGATTCAAATAGATGATATACAGTTTTTCAAAATGCTTACATATATTTCTGATTAAATTTGCCCGCGAGACTGTTTCACCCTTCTCTATATAGAGAGAACTGGCGATTTTTTGAATATCTTCAGGAAAATCCTCTTTCTTTTGATTTACATTTATACCCATTCCAATGATGATAGAATGAATCCGGTCTGCTTCTGCCTGGAGTTCCGTAAGAATTCCAGTTATTTTTTTTCCGTTAACTAATAAATCATTGGGCCATTTTATTTCTGGGACTATGCCAGTGGTCTCTTCAATTGCCTGAACGATCGCGACTGCTGTTAGCAAGGTTAATTGGGGTGCTTTTATTAGCTGAATATTGGGTCTCAAAATGAGGCTCATCCAAATACCGGTATACTTGGGAGAATGCCATTTTCGATTCATTCTGCCTTTCCCGGATTTTTGCTCCTCTGCAATCACCACCGTGCCTTCTGGTGAATCAGAACTAGCAAGTTGGTTTGCAATTTTTTGGGTAGAATCCACCGTTTCTTGATAATAAATGTTTTTACCGATGAACTCTGTAACTAACCCTAACCGAATTTCATCAGCAGTAATCCTTTCGGGCGTTTTAACTATTCGATAGCCTTTTTTTCTTACTGCTTCTAATTCAAAGCCCTCTTTACGCAATTCCTCAATATGCTTCCAAACTGCTGTTCTTGAGCAGCCGATCAGCTCCGCCAAATATTGACCAGAAAGGAAAGATTCACCTGTCTCTGTAAAAGCATCAAGCAGTTTTTTTCTTATTTCTGACTGCACGTCATAAGCCACTCCTTAATTCTTTGGTAATCATTTAACACGTTTCCTTCCAAAATCCCCGTTTCCACCTTTTCGAGAGTCTCCTTGACCCACGGTCCGCCTTTGCGATTAAACCAAGTCAACAAATCATTACCTGTCACCTTAAGTTCTGAACGTTCTTTAATAGGCAATTCCTGATATCTTTTAAGCCAAAAGTCAATGGAATTATGATTTTCGCTGCCTAGAATAACTGAATAAAGCCTTTCAACAGACATGATTGTATTGCCACCTGCTAGATATAAATCATAAACAGTCCATTTTTTTTGTAGTCTCAGCGTAAAGAACCTGAAAATATGGGAAATTTCCTTGACTTCCTTAATAGATAAACGCCACTCTCTTAAGAATGTATCAATTTGATTTTCAGGCACTTTTAAACAATGGAGTAATAAAACCCACATTTCTGATAAATTGAGGGTTTCACTTTTATAAGAAATCATGCTTCCTATCAAGTGTTTTTGATTTTGAAGTCCAGGTAAATATTTATATAAACTAGAGTCTAGAAGGATTTTCAATGCTTGTCTTCTGTTTTGCCCGATAAGCAACTTTTCAAACTCAGTACGTTTCCGTTCAACGGCAATTTTATCCAGCAAATAATTGAATTTTGACAGTGCTTCAAGTGTTTCCTCATCAATTCGGAAGGATAACTGGCTGGCAAATCGGACTGCACGCATCATTCTTAACGCGTCTTCATGGAAGCGATCTTGAGACGGACCAACTGTTTTAATCAATTGTGCTTTAATGGCGTCTTGGCCTTTATAAGGATCAAAAATCGTTCCAAAGCGGTCCATCGCCATAGCGTTCATCGTAAAATCTCTTCGCTGCAGATCCTCCTGTAAATTACGGATAAAAGCGACTTCCTTTGGCCTGCGAAAATCAACATATTCTCCTTCCGTTCTAAACGTGGTGATCTCATAAGATCTTTGATTATGTAAAACGAGTACCGTACCATGTTCGATTCCCACATCCACTGTTTTCCGAAAAATTCTTTTTACCTCTTCCGGGGTAGCAGATGTGGCAATATCCACATCACTAATTTGTTTATTTAATAAGTAATCCCTTACAGAACCACCGACAAAATAAGCCTCGAAACCAGCTTCAACTAACTTCTCTAATACCGGTACTGCTGATAAAAAGGGTTCCTTCATATCTTCACCTAATTCAGTAGCTTAAAATAAAGCTCTTCATATTGTTCAACAATTTTTTCAGCTTTAAAGGTTGTATTTACTGCTTCCACAGAGCGCATTGAAAATTGCTTGTGTTTTTTTTCATCAGATAATAAGGCTATTGATTTCTCAGCAATCTCATCAATATCGCCCACCTCGCAAAGAAATCCAGTTTCCCCCTGTTGGATGACTTCCGGAATACCACCTATATTCGTTCCAATGCAAGGAACACCACAAGCCATTGCTTCTAAAACTACTAAACCAAAACTTTCTTTTTCTGATAATAAGAGCTTTAGGTCACTAATGGAATATAATTCCTCTAAATTTTCCTGCTTTCCAAGGAACATAACCTGATCCTCAAGTGCCAACTGTTTAACCAATTTACAAATCACTGTCATTTCCGGGCCGTCCCCTACAAGTAGAAGCTTTGCTGGCATTGCTGATGCAATTCTGGCAAAGGATTTTATGACATCCTGTACCCGTTTGACCGCCCTGAAGTTAGAAACATGGATGATAACCTTTTCGTCATCCTTTATGCCAAATTCCGTCCGTAAGTGATCAGAATTAGTTTTTCGATAAATTCGCTCGTCTATAAAATTATAGACTGTTTCAATTTGTTTATCCGGGTGGATCAGCTCGTAGGTTTGTTGAACCAGTGAGTTTGAAACCCCTGTGACGATGTCTGATTTTTCAATACCAAATTTAATGGCATCTGCCAGGGATGGGTCATAACCCAATACAGTTATATCCGTGCCATGTAAAGTTGTAACTATTTTTACATCTCTGCCGGCCATTTGTTTAGCTAAAATGGCGCATACCGCATGGGGAATCGCATAATGAACATGAAGGATGTCCAGCTTTTCACGAGTTGCCACCTCTGCCATTTTACTGGCCAATGCAATATCATACGGGGGATATTGAAAAACAGAATAAGGATTCACTTCTACTTGGTGGAAATAAATATTATGATAGATTTTATTTAACCGAAAAGGGATGCTTGAGGTAATAAAATGGATTTCATGCCCCTTTTCTGCCAACATTTTTCCTAGCTCAGTAGCGATCACTCCAGATCCGCCTACAGATGGATAACAGGTTATTCCGATTTTTAACTTCCTCATATTTACTCTCCAATCAAATCATGCTTTAACAGAATCGGAATCTTTGTTTTGAAGCCCTCCGCAAATTGAACACCAACAAGCTTTCCAAACATTCTTTCCCTTGCTTCTACTGTTTCTATGTACCCATTTACAAGAGGAGTATCGACACTTTCCTCCGTTACTTCAAATTGGCTTTTGTATGCTCTTAAGGCTGCTAGTTTCTGATCCATGTTCTCCGTAATATCTATGGTAAAATCCGGCTGATGAAATCCATTTATCATATAAAAATAAAGTCTCTCCACTTTATGAGGCTGATTACACTGTTTTGTCGTATATTTTCTAATCCCAGCAGAAAAAACGGCCTCCTCAACAAGCCGAGCACAGTTTCCATGATCCGGATGCCTATCCTCAAAATATGGGGCGAAGACAATTTTTGGTCGATGTTTTCTTATTTCATCCGCTATTTTGCTTATGTATTCATCATTGAGATATAATCCCCGATCTGGAAGTCCGAGAGAATTCCGATAAGAAACCCCTAAAAGTTCAGCTGCAAGATTTGCCTCTTGTTTTCTGAGAGTAACATTGCCATTGGACGAAAGATCCGCAAACGTTAAATCACATATTCCAATTTTATATCTATCGGAAGCAAGCTTGGCAATCGTGCCAGCCATGCCGATTTCCACATCATCAGCATGGGCGCCAAATGCCAAAATATGCAGCCTTTCACTCATTTTCCTTCACCATTTTCGTGTACAATTTTTCTCCAGTCCAGCAGTCCTTGATCTAGCCCTCTAATTAATAATTCAGCTGTCCCCATATTGGTTGCCAAAGGAATGGAATAAACATCACATAATCTTACTAGAGCCGTAACATCAGGTTCATGTGGCTGAGCAGTTAATGGATCACGGAAAAAGAAAATCGCATCCATTTGATCCTTTGCTATCATTGCTCCAATTTCTTGATCTCCACCAAGCGGTCCTGATTTAAATCGGGTAATCGGTAATCCGGTTGCCTCATTTATTCGCGTGCCGGTAGTTCCAGTTGCAAATAATTGATGCTTTGCAAAAATATGTTGATAAGCTGTAGCGAATTGTACTAAATCATTTTTCTTTTGATCATGAGCGATTAACGCAATATTCATAATTGGTCTCCCCTACCCTAGAATATTTTCAAGGCCATACACAAATTGATTTTGTTTCATGACTGTTTCAACAGCAACTTTTACACCTGACATAAAGGATCCACGATGGTAAGAATCATGACGTATAGTCAAGGTTTGTCCATCTGACCCAAATAGAACTTGTTGATGAGCAATTAAACCTGGCAATCGAACAGAATGAATGTGCATGCCATCAAATTCCGCGCCCCGAGCCCCTTTAATGGTTTCCTTTTCATGTGGATGCCCTTGCGTTTTTGATTCTCTGACAGCCGAAATCATTTCGGCCGTTTTAACAGCTGTCCCGGATGGTGCATCCAGTTTTTGATCATGGTGTAACTCGATTATTTCAACATCGTTGAAATATTTAGCAGCCATTTGTGAAAATTTCATCATTAAAACGGCACCAATTGCGAAGTTTGGGGCAATAATACAACCAAGCTCTTTTTCAAGGCAAATCCGTTCCAATTCTGCCAGCTGTTCTTTTGTAAATCCAGTTGTTCCTACTACAGGTCTGACATTATATTTTAAAGCAGTTGATGTATGATACATTCCTGATTCCGGTGTCGTCAGATCAATTAATACATCTGCCTCAACCTCTTGAAAACATTTTTCAATATCGGTATAAACTGGGACATTATGTATCGAATGAAACCCTTCTAAATCACTTAACATGATCCCGTCATGTTTATGGTCCACGGCTGCAACTAGTGAAAAATGTTCAGTATTGGCAACGAGCTGAACCGCTTCTCTACCCATTCTCCCTCGGGGACCGGCAATGATAATTCTAATATTCACCATTTAAATCACTCCATATTATCCTGATTTATTCTCGTCCAACGGTTTTTATCCCGTGTATTAAATTTATGCATGACCGCATCATGCGCCTTTTGTAGATCTATATTTTGGGAGTTAGCAAAACAGATTAACACAAATAGAAGATCCCCAAGTTCTTCCTCAATGGTTTTTGCCGTTTCACTTGTTTTTTTAGGTTTTTCTCCGTAATAATGGTTCACCTCTCTCGCTAATTCTCCCAATTCCTCTGTTAACCTAGCAAGCATTGCTAAAGGACTAAAATACCCTTCTTTAAATTGGCTTATGTATTGATCTACTTCTAATTGAAGATCCTTCATTGATTTTTGCTTACTCAACCAATTCACCACCAATACCGTTATTATTGAATTTTTTCTACTATCATGTTAGCTAAATTATGAGCTTTTTACAAATGTTTTTGATTTTCAATAACATCCTCTGACTGTCATTGCTCTTAATCCGTTTATTCGATATAATAAAAACCGCCAATCTTTGAAAATGTTGGCAAGGGAGGAATATGAATGATATTTGGTCTTAAAATAAAAAATATAGCCTTTATCCTTTTAGGAACGGCAATTATGTCATTTGGTCTGGTAACTTTTAATATGCAAAATAAGCTGGCTGAAGGCGGGTTCACTGGTATTACTTTACTTTTGTATTTCTTGTTTCATTGGGACCCATCCTATACGAACTTAATCCTAAATATTCCTCTATTTTTTATAGGCTGGAAACTGTTAGGTCGCAATTTATTTATTTATACCATTATAGGAACTGTCGGTGTTTCCATTTTCCTTTGGATCTTTCAACGTTATCCAATCGATATGCCTTTAACAAGTGATTTAACACTAGCAGCTCTTTTTGCAGGTGTATTTACGGGTATTGGCTTAGGTATCATTTTTAGATATGGTGGAACAACCGGCGGGGTTGACATTATTGCCAGACTTGTTCAGAAATACATAGGTTGGAATATGGGGAAAACGATGTTCATGTTTGATGCATGTGTTATTGCTCTTTCACTCATTACCTATTTAAATTACAAACAAGCTATGTACACACTGGTAGCTGTGTTTGTTGGTGCAAGAGTTATTGACTTCATTCAGGAAGGGGCCTATTCTGCACGCGGTGCCATGATTATTTCAGAAAAGAATGAGAGAATTGCCGAAAAAATCTTGGAAGAAATGGGACGGGGAGTTACTGCATTAAAGGGATACGGTTCTTACACAAAAAGTGAACGTGATGTACTATATTGTGTGGTTGCAAAAAATGAAATCATGAGGTTAAAGAATACCATTACCTCAGTAGATCCTCATGCTTTTATATCGATCTCCATCGTCCATGATGTCCATGGAGAGGGATTTACTTTGGATGAAAATAAAATGCCAATTATCGATTAGAAGATTCTTGATTTAGCGAACCATCGGGCTAAGAAAAAGCCACAATTGTACTTATGTCTAATAGAATAGCTAACTTTTCTTTCACCAAAAAAGCAATGTCGTCATGGACATTGCTTTTTATTTAATCCTCATCTCTATTCATTCCAGTAAATATTAACACCAATCTTAATAGTTCTAGAACAGCAACTGCAGCAGCTGCTACATAAGTAAGCGCAGCGGCATTTAAAACTTTTCTTGCTTCTCTTTCCTCATTGTTACTGATTAATCCAAGTGATACTACCTGATCCATCGCCCTGCTGGAGGCATTAAATTCTACAGGTAGTGTAATAATTTGGAACAGGACTGCTGCCGCCATGAAAATGATCCCAAGTAGCAACATGCCACTTATATGGGCTAAAATTCCAATAAAGATAAGGATCCAAGAAAAGTTTGAACCAATATTGGCAATTGGAACCATAGCATGGCGAAAACGTAAAAATGCATATTCTTGAGCATCTTGAATAGCATGTCCACATTCATGTGCTGCCACCGCTGCAGCAGCAATAGATTGACCGTGATAATTCTCTGGGGAAAGACGAACTGTCTTAGTACGTGGATCATAATGATCACTTAAGAATCCATGTCCTTCTTCAACGCCAACATCATATAATCCATTTGCATTTAAAATTTCCCTGGCAACTTCTGCACCTCTGCGGTAACTCGACGAAGCCACACGGGAATATTTTGCAAATGTATTTTTAACTCGCATTTGAGCCCAAATTGGAATGAGAACAATGATGGCAAAATAGATTATATATAACATGTTGGAACCTCTCCTATCTAGCTCTTGATGACTATCATTTTAGTAAAGCCCACTTACTGCGTCAATCTTTATGCTCTCTGGAACGGTTCAATTTTGTATCCTTTTCACCTTGATATTTTCTCCATCCGACGTAGGATAAAGTCATGATGATAATACTGCCAGTTGAAATGATAACCCACCAAATGGAAGGATCTGCTTCATCATCCTCCACATTTGTAAACAAGTTCTGTAAATCACTGTCAAGCTTGTCCAATTCCCGTTGACCTTCACTATCATGAAGAATCTGGGAACGATATTCATCAATAAATTTGATTCGAGCATCTAATCTTTGAATATTTTCTACCGGCACATCAATTTTCATACTTGGATAAATGACGTTGTATAAGGATAAAAAGGTGTTAAAATTGGAATGAAAATGCGCTGAATCTCCAGTTTTGGCGGATTCTTTTGCCTGATGGAAGGCATTCATAACTTGCTCTTCCATTTCCGTCCATAATGGTTGGTGACTAGTAGAAATAGCATCTATTACCAGTCTGAATTTGGTGAGTTTATTGATTCTTTCTTCATGTCTCATATCAGGACTTACTGCGGCTTCCATCGCTTCATCTCGGGAAGAATTTACAATTCTTACCTCATCTACCGTTAATGGATGTATAGCCCCACTCACACTGTTAAATTGAACAGAAAAGTAATCAAGCAATTTTTTCGCATCATCATATCTATGAAACTTTACCATCTGCAGAGCCTCATCAGATATATCATCCAGTTTCTCCATAGGAGTTTGTTGTTCAGCATAAGTTGTATTTGGAAGAAATAATAAAATAATGGCAACCAAAAGGAACCATTTATTTTTCAATTCTTGTCCCTCCTTTCATTACTATTAAAATGTATGAAGGGTTGGACAAGGTTAGACCAAATTTTGCACTATGAGTTATTAAATTTCCAATTTAAATCTATTTGGGCGTAAAGCAAAATAGTAGGCAATTCCGATTGAAGCGATTGAAAGCCAGAATGTGAAATAGCCTATTTCTGGAATATATTTATTTAACATTTGGTAGCTCGGCATCATAAAAAAAACATAGTCAATGATATCGTTATGTAAGGTCCATATAGCCGTAACGATTAAATGCCACCATTTTATCCGATAGAAAGGGGCATATAAAACTCCTTCCACCGCCATGGCAAAATGGGAGAATATCAGCATATACCCTTGCCATTCGAGGCCGCCTTGTACGACCATAACAAAAAGGTTCATGACCACAGCCCAAATTCCATATTTAAAAAGCGTAACAATCGCCAAGGCTTCTATTATGGGCCAATTTTTTCCCCATAAAAATGCAACCAAAGCCAAGCAAAAGAATAAACTTGCTGTTGGGCTGTCAGGGACAAAAGGCAGAAATAGAGTCGGAGTATTTTTCAACTGCCAACCGTACCAATAATATCCGTAAATAGTGCCTGCAATGTTAATAACTAATAAAAGTTTGAGGATTGATCTATTGGCCAAAATAGGATAAAGCCACCGCACACAAACTCCCCATTTCATCTATTTATTTAATAGGCTCTTAATAAAAAAGCTGACGCGATTGTCGTCAGCTTTTGTTTAGGTAATAATTATTTACTTCCAAGACCAGAAATGAACTCTGAAAGCTTTTTAAGCTGTTCATCATTGCCTTTAAAGACTCCAGCAGGCATTTTGCCTTTACCGTTTTTAGCTATTTTTTGAATTTCTTCAGGTTTTAAACCAGTTCCAATTAATGTTGGGGCACCGGCACCACCTTGGAAATTTTCACCGTGACAAGTGATACAGGTATTTTCTTTAGCAATTTGGTAGCCATCGCTGGTTTTATCAATATCTACCTTGGCAACAATTTTCCCTTGACGTTCAGCTGCTTTCCAGTCATGGGTAGCAACGGATTGCCATGTTAAGAATGTAATAGCCGCTAAAGCTAACAGCATAAAACCAGTTGCCAACGGGCGTCTAGACGGTCGGCGTTCAGGACCTCTGTCAATAAACGGAGCTAATAATAAACCTCCAAATGCCAGACCAGGAATAATCATGGCACCAATAACATTGTATGGTCCAGAAGCATAAGTATATTTTAATAATTGGTACAAGAATAAGAAATACCAGTCAGGTAATGGAATATATCCTGTATCAGTCGGATCCGCAATCCGTTCGAGCGGAGCCGGATGTGCAACAGTCAAGCATAAAAAGCCTACAAGAAAAACTGCCCCTACCATCCATTCTTTCAAAAGGAAGTTAGGCCAGAACGCTTCTGTTTTGCCAGGGTATTCCGAGTAATCTTTCGGAAGCTTTGGTGTACGTGCTTCTGGCGCCAAAACGCGAGAATCACCAACGAACTTCATACCTTTACCGCGATGCATCGAGCAATCCCCCTCCTTTATCCGTTTATATTCACTTTTTAATCAAAGTTAAAATCATAATGGTCCGGAAATACCTTGTCTACGAATCATGATAAAGTGTGCTGCCATTAAGCCCATCAGTACCCCAGGCAAGAAGAATACGTGAATGGCAAAAAATCGAGTTAGTGTTTGAGCCCCAACAATATGTTCGTGACCTGCAAGCAACACTTTTACATACGAACCGATAAAAGGAGTGGACTCAGCAATTTGAAGACCAACCTTTGTTGCAAACAGCGCTTTCATATCCCAAGGTAATAAATACCCAGTGAAACCTAATCCAAGCATAACGAAGAAGATCAGAACTCCTACAACCCAGTTTAGTTCACGAGGTTTTTTGTAAGCACCTTGAAAAAATACGCGTAATGTATGTAAGAACATCATTACAAGGACTAAACTTGCTCCCCAGTGATGCATGCCGCGGACTATTTGTCCAAATGCCACTTGGTTCTGGAGATAATAAACAGATTCCCAAGCATTTTTAATATCCGGTACATAGTACATAGTTAAAAACATACCGGAAAGAATTTGAATAACTGTTACAAAGAACGTTAAACCTCCAAAGCAATATACAAAAGCGGAAAAATGATGCGCCGGATTAACATGCTCCGGTACCTCATGGTCTGCGATATCTCGCCACAAAGGCGTAATATCTAAACGTTCATCTACCCAATCGTAAATTTTGTTTAACAATGATTACGCCTCCTTCCGTGGTGCTGCTTTTCCTAGATAAAGGTATCCATCTTTTTCTTTATACGGATATACATCAAGTGGCGCCAGTGGCGGTGTACCTTTAATGTTTGTTCCATCCTTGGTGTAACGTCCGAAATGGCATGGACAGAAGAATTGATTAGGAAAATCCTTATTTGTATTCCAGTTAACTGTACAGCCCAGATGTTTACAAACGGGTGATAGGGCTACGATTTTGTCTGAATCTTTATCTCGATAAACCCACGCAGTACTTGTTACTTCTGACTCATACCAAGCATCCTTTTGCTTAAAGGTAAAATCAACCCTTACAGGCTTATCGGTCAATTCAGAAACCTTCTGTTTAGTAGCAATGAATTCTCCGCCGCCTTCAGCTTTTAACACAGGATCAACAGCAAACCTAACCATTGGCATTAACATTCCGGCAGCCATGAAACCGCCTACCCCTGTCAACGTATAGCTCAAAAACTGTCTTCTTGAAACGCGCTCCTTACTCATGCTTATCCCCCCCTTTATTCACGAAGTAAGTCCATCGGACAATATTAAACACTTATAAAACTAGGACATAACAATGATATATCAATCTTTAGGTTAGGTCAATATCATACTATTTTAAATACATTTAATATCACTTATTTTTAATCTATTTCATGCCACTTGCGTGTAAAAACCGATAATAGCTGCTTTACATGGCTTTCAATCGTTTTCATTTTTTGTGAGTCATTCATATGCTGCATGGGAACGGATGGGAGCCATAATAGTGTACCAGCTAAATCCTTTTCAAACTCACGCCAATTTATATCACTCGTAATGTAAAATATATGTTTGAAATCTGCACTTTGGATGCTTTTCTCCCAATTTTCCAGGGAAGTTAAAGGGGGTTGATCTTGTCCGTTTTTTAAGTATGTAATCGGAGGGAACAATAAAACTCTGCCAGTGAATTGTTTTTCTAAATAACCTGTAAGTAATGTGATAAATTCTGCTGCTTCAGCAGATAATTGCATATCTTCTCCTAAAGCCACCGGGTATAAAGGTATGACAGCAGTATCAACATACTCTTTTGCACCTAAATACGTATCAATGTCTTGCGAAATCCACTTCATATTTGCACCAGCCTTTTGAAATCTATCCCAATAATATCATTATCTCCTGAATTAATAAACAAATGAGAGATCTAATTTAAAAAAGTCAAAAGAAGTTTGCTTAGCGCAAACTTCCTTCTTGTTCTGACTTAATAAGACGATTCAGTTTCTCCGTTAGCATTTCAAATGCTTGTCGGTCCTGTTGATCAAGGGCTTCATCAATTAATTGAAGGAGTTTTTCACGCTGAAAACGTTCAATACTGTGCTGCAATAGCTGTTCAGCTACTATTCCATCTTTCTCATTTACTTGCAGATGTTTAGGGACATATGGATTCTCTTCCAGAACAGCTACGTATTGATGTGCCTGATTTGAAGCATGAAAGTTTAATTGTATATAGATGTCTTCTTCCCGATTTAGGCGAATATCATGAAAGGATTTTTCAGCGTCTGTCGTCATCACGTTTTCTTTATAAAAACGGAATGGAACCTTATCAACACAATGAGTTGACATGATTAAACCACGCGGGCAATATTGCGCCTGTTCAACAAAATGAACTTTTTCCATTAGCTGATCATGACTCATTAAATAATTTAGAATCCAAACGCATTCTCTTCTTTTTAGTTGATAGTGATTTAAAAACCAGCGAATAAAATCCTTTTTCTCGTTGACAGAAACAGGGGTTGCCATAATGTTTCCCTCCTCTGCATATTCAGCTTTTTAATGATTCAAATCGGTTAATCTTTCAAGTGTGTCTAAGTACTCGGAATTGGTTGGATCCTCCACAAGTAACTGTTTAAAAATTTCGGCAGCACGGTCGGTTTTTCCTTCTTCAATTAAAAAATATCCATAATCTGATAAAAAGTCTGGATTTTGTTTAAAGAAAGTATATGCAACTTCATATTTGTCTAATGCTTGCGAAAAATCCTCAAGTTGATGATAAGCTACTGCTGCATCCCACAGAAGTTGCGGCTCCTCATCCTCAATAATGTCAAGTTGTGAAATGAGGTCAAGTACATCTTCATACCGTTCCTCCTGAATAAACAAACTACTCAATGTTAGAGCCGCATCGGTGAATCCAGGGTCGAGGGCAAGTGACTCGCGAAAGGACTTTTCTGCTTCTTCTGTAATCCCGAGTTTTAACGCGATCTTTCCACCGTAGAAAAATAGTTCCTTGTTAAATTGATCTTCCCTGATCCCCTCTTGAATTGTTTTCAAGCTGTTCTCTAAATCTTCTTCCCGCTCGTAAGCCTTAGCAAGATGTAAATATAGTGAGTGGTATTCTGGATCAAGTTCTTTCAGCTCAGTAAACTTTTCAATAGCTGTACGATTGTAGCCTGCCTGTAACGCGGTAAAAGCATAGCCGAATAAAGTATTAATTTCAAGTTTTTCTTCCAATGCTTTGTCATAATAAGGCAAAGCTTCTTCAAATGCTCCTGAAGAACTTAAAAGGTCAGCGATTCTTTGATGAATATTAACTCCCGCCATTTCGACGACTTCCTTTAAAACGCTTTCATATGCATTCATTGCCTTAGTTACTTCACCTTGCTCGCTGTAAAGTTCTCCCATTGCAAAATCAATCACGATCTCATTTGGCAATACTTCTTTTGCTTTTAGTAATTTGCTTTCGCAAACTTCGTAAAGCCCTTGTATTTGATAGAGATCTGCCAGAAGAAGCAATGATTGTCCAAAATGCACATCTTGTTCAGATATTTTTTCTAGAACAAGAATAGCAGCTTCTTCTTCCCCAGCCTCAACGAGAATTTCACCCAATAGAACAAGTATTTCCCCTTCTTCTGGATAAATTTCAAGCAAGTTTTCAGCAAGAGCCTTGGCTTCCTCCAGAAATCCTAATTGAAATAATTCCTCACTTAGAAGAAATTTCTCTTCAGGCTTTCCTTTTGTTAATACAACATTATATTCAATTAGAGCTTCATTATGTTGGCCATTTTCCAGCATCTGAATAATTTTATTCACTCTGTCCATAGTCTGATAACCTCTTCCCTTTACTTTAAAAAGAAATAGCATTCCCTGTTCTCTTTCCTTTTCAGGATGACCAAATCTTAGTTTAAAGTAAACATTTCAGCCTTGTAAATGCAATAACTTGTCTATTATATCATGATACTTTTTCTTTTCGACAATTAGGTCTCTACTTCCTTCTTTTTTAAGTAAAAGGGGTTAAAAGAAAATATTTTATGATGCATGTCTATATGTAAAACTATGCAGACATGAATTCGTCTATGACTTCAATAGAAAAAATAAAAGCTGCATGCAAGCAGCTTTATCTTGAAAGTTTATCTAAATGTGTAAAGAAATTTGGATAGGATACAGAGATGGCCTCTGATTGGTCGAGTTGAACTTCATCGTCGCACAATAGAGCTGCTATAGACAGCATCATGCCAATTCTATGATCACCATGACTTGAAACTTGTCCGCCCATTAATTTGCACTTTCCATTAATAATCATACCGTCATCTGTTGCCACAATAGAAACACCCAATTTTTGTAATTCATGAACAACTGTATCGATGCGATTGGTTTCTTTTACTTTTAATTCTTCAGCATCTTTAATAACGGTTACTCCTTCAGCCTGAGATGCAAGTAAAGCAATAATTGGGATTTCATCGATTAATTTAGGAATTAAATTCCCTTCGATCACGGTACCTTTTAGGTTGGAAGTTCTAACGACCAAATCACCTGCTGGTTCAAATTGACTTTGGTTTTGCTGGACGATCTCCAAATCTGCCCCCATTTTTTCCATGACTTCGATGATTCCGGTACGAGTCGGATTTAAACCAACATTTTTCAAGACAATCTCACTTTCAGGTAATATTGCTCCTGCAACTAAGAAAAACGCAGCGGAAGAAATGTCTCCAGGTACATGAATCTCGGTGCCGGTTAATTTTTGCCCACCCTTTACCTTGATTACATTGTGATCTTTTTTAATTTCTCCTCCAAACCAACGGATCATCCTTTCAGTATGATCACGGGTTTCCACCGGTTCGATAATAGTTGATTCCCCATCAGCTTGCAGACCTGCCAAAATTAGGGAAGATTTCACTTGGGCACTTGCAACCGGAAGTTCATAATGAATCGGTGCGAGACTGCCTCCTCGAACGGATATAGGTGTGTAACAGCCATTATTCCGTCCATCAATAGCCGCTCCCATTTTGGATAATGGTACGGTGACCCTAGTCATTGGTCTTTTGCCAATGGATTGGTCCCCTACTAAGGACGAGTGAAACGGGCGTCCTGCTAAAATTCCCAGAAGTAATCGAATGGTTGTTCCAGAATTACCTACATCTAAAATTTCTTTTGGCTCCGTTAATCCTGAGAAACCCTTTCCACTAATTCTTAGCTTTTCACCGTCTTCCTTAATAGTAACTCCTAATTTTCTGAAACAGGATATAGTGCTTAAGCAATCCTCACCAGGAAGAAAGTTGGTAACTATTGTTTCCCCATGTGCAATGGAACCAAACATAACTGAACGATGGGAGATGGACTTATCACCTGGTACTGTGATTTCTCCTCTTAAGCTTTTTACTTTTGTCTTAAGTTTTAATGAAGACATCTTATCACCTTTTACAATTCATTTAAGTACCTATTGATGTTGCATAGCTTGAATAGGTCAGAATACATTTTTCTGCTCTTTGCCGATCTTCATCAGTTTGAAAACTGATGACTAATACTCCATTAATATCCTCTCGTGTTTCGAGAATTCGAATGTTGGTAATACTAATTCGTTCCTTAGCCAAATAACCTGTAATTTCAGAGATGACCCCCGGATAATCCGGTACATCCACAAATAGATCATAAAAAGCAGGAATAGCACCTTTTTCTTTTGCCGGCAGTCCGTCGCGAAATTGCTTCGCCTGCTGAAAATACTGATAAATATCATCTGCATTGCCATTCTCTAAAATACCCTTTACCCAATTCATCTCATCTTGCCATTCCGTTAATAATTCGACTAAATTTTCACGATTATGGAGCAAGATGTCCTTCCACATTTCCGGACTACTTGAGGCGATTCTTGTGATATCCCGAAATCCCCCTGCAGCCAAACGCGGAATTAATGTTTCTGTTCCCGCCAATTTCTCTGTCTGCCGTACAATGGATGCAGCAATAATATGAGGGAAATGGCTGACAATGCCGGTCAAATAATCATGTGTTTCAGGTAAAATAGTCAAAAACTTTGCATGTGTTCCTTTTAACCAGGTTTTAAGTAATTCTACCTGGGCGTTTTCGACATGATTTTCAGGTGTCAAAAGATAAAAGGCATTCTCAAATAAGATCTCTTTTGCAGCCGTAACTCCACTTTTGTGAGAACCAGCCATTGGGTGGCCGCCGATAAAAGTAAATCCTTGTTCTTTTAGACAGTTTGCAGAATTAACAATGGTCCGTTTCGTACTGCCTGTGTCTGTTACAATTACATTTCTCTTCAATGGTAAATTTGCTAATAATTGAATAATGGATTGTGTTTCTTTAACCGGTGCTGCAATGATAATTAAGTCTGCTGAAATAGCTCCGTCACTAATATTTTCAGCAATTTCATCGATTACACCAAGCATCTTGGCAAGCCTTACCTGCTCACTATTGATATCGAATCCGAAAATAGAAGCAGTCGGATGCTCTTTTTTAATACATAGTGCCAATGAACCTCCGATTAATCCCAAACCTACTATAAAAATGCGGCCGTTCAAAAAATCTCCCCCTGCCCTAGGCCTTGCCTTTAGCGATTCGCCAAAAATTCCTTAATCGCACCTAGTACACCTTCATTTTCCTCATAAGAACCCACAGTAATCCTCGCCCCTGTTGGAAAACCTAAAGCTTTTCCAGAACGGACAATATAACCTTTTTCTAATAAATATTGAAATACTTCATCCCCTTCTATCTTGAAATCAATCAAAATAAAATTGGTTTGTGAAGGATAGTAATTCAAGCTATGCTGTTCACAAAAATCATAAAATTGTTGTAAACCCTGCCGATTTTTTTCTTTGCATGTTGTAATAAACTCTTGATCATCCAAAGCAGCTGCTGCCGCCATTTGTCCTAATGTATTTACATTAAATGGCTCCCTTGCAGGTTCCAACGCTTTGATAATTTGTGGATTGGCCACACCATACCCGACTCTTAAAGCTGCTAATCCATATATCTTCGAGAATGTTCTAAGCACGATTAAATTTTGATATCTACGAGTCAATTCAACGGATTGATAGTAATCTTCAGCTACCACATACTCGAAGTAAGCCTCATCGAGAACGACAAGAATATGATCCGGTACTTGATCTAAAAATCCGAGTAGTTTTTGCTTCTGAATATATGTACCAGTCGGATTATTCGGACTGCATAACCAAATGATATTTGTCTGTTCATCGATCGCTGCTAGCATAGCTTCCAAATCATGCTCACCATTTGCCAATAAAGAGATTTCTTTGAGTTTTGCTCCCTCAATAATGGCATTATGACGGTACTGCGAGAAACTAGGAGTTGCCATAATCGTGTTAGCACCAGGATGCAGTAGGGCCCTGGAAATGATTTGAATTATGTTATCAGAACCATTCCCAAGAATAAGCTCATTCTCCCTTACCTGTAAAAAAGCAGCAAGTTTTTCTCTTAAACGTGTCGCATACCCGTCAGGATAAATGGCCAAGCTATTCGGATTTGTTTGAAGGGCTTCAAGTGCCAATGGTGAACATCCAAATGGATTTTCATTAGAAGCAAGCTTAATGATTTTATCTAAATTAAATTGTTTTTTTACAGAGTCAATTGATTTCCCCGGCTGATAAGGAGTTAGTGATAACAATTGTTCTTTCCATCTCATTTTCCCCACTCCAATTCAAAAAAATATTTTATAGGGCTAAGCTATTTGGCAGGTCTGGTCTTAGTACCTTTGCTCCATTTAAATATACATGTTTTATTTCAGATTGAGGTAATTCAGTATTTAAATGGATCATGATACGCACACACATTTTTAGTGCATTAGGAACAGATATCTCTTGCATACACATAACTGGAACATATGTCCACCCTTCAAATTTTCGTAAAGCCCTTGCTGGAAAAGCAGCAGTCAGATCATTAGTAGTTGAGATAAACACAGAAGCAACAGCTTCGGCTTGTATATCATTTACTTTTATTAATGCAGCAACTAGTTCCTCAGTCGCAGAAATAATGATATCCTGATCATCCATGTGAACCGTGGTTGCTCCTCTAATCCCTCTAATCATGAGATTCCTCCCCTCAGTTGAAATGATTTAGATTGTCTAATATGACGGTATCCGCAATTTTTCTTAAAACTGGCTGTCCTACTTGTTCAAGTAACACAAAATGGACAGACTCCCCAATCGATTTTTTATCCTGCTTCATTTTATCCAATAATTTTTCATTGGTAAGATGATTAGGAAAAACGGTTGAGTAACCAAGTTTTTCAACCCATTTCTTAAATTCTTCTACATTAAACGAAAGACCCAGTAACTGATTACTTAACTTTAATGCGAAAATCATTCCAATCATGACAGCTTCACCATGGGTAAAATTACCATATCCCATTTCTGCCTCAATCGCATGTCCCAACGTGTGACCAAAATTTAAAAAGGCACGAACCCCTGTTTCTTTTTCATCCCTGCTGACAAATGCATTTTTAATCTTAATACCCCGGTTTAAAGAATAGGACAACTGTTGTTGATTTAGCTGATCTAAATCACATATATTCGTTTTCAGCCATTGATAAAAATCCGCATCATAAATAAGAGCATGTTTAATAACCTCGGCAAACCCCGAGCGAATTTCACTAGGAGGGAGGGTTTTTAAAAAATCCAAATCATAAAAAACTGCCTCAGGTTGATAGAATGCACCAATCATATTTTTACCTTGAGGATGGTTGATTGCCACCTTACCACCAACTGCACTATCATGAGCTAAAATAGTTGTCGGAATTTGGATAAACGGGACACCTCGCATAAAAGTAGCCGCCACAAATCCTGATAAATCTCCAATTGCTCCTCCACCAAATGATAATACAATCGATTTTCGATCTAGACGGTTTTCAAGTGCAACAGTAAGGGCTTCATAGTATACTTCGAAGGTTTTGGCTTTTTCACCGGTTGGAGCCGTAAAAACAATCGGATTCCACTTTCCCAGAACACCTAACAGACGCTGAAGATGCAGCTTAGAAACGGTTTCATCTGTTATAATTAATATTCTAGTTAAGCTATTAAAATGAGTCTGTAAAAAAGAACTTAGTTCTTCAATAACACCTTCCCCCACAAAGGCATTGTATTGTTTTGACTCAGCTTGGATTTGAATAGTCTCCATTAAAATTCCCTCACATATTCTCGCTGCTTTTGAATCTCACTCGCTAAGGTTTCGAAACGGTCGCTATAAAACTGGTCGATTAATGCATTGGCAAGCTCCCAAGATACTACACTTTCTGCAACGACAGCTGCAGCTGGAACCGCACAACTGTCTGAACGCTCAATACTAGCAGAAAAAGGTTCTTTTGTTTCAATATCCACACTCATTAATGGTTTATATAAAGTAGGAATAGGTTTCATAACCCCACGAACAACAATCGGCATTCCAGTTGACATTCCGCCCTCAAAACCGCCAAGCCTATTCGTTTTACGAGAATACCCCTTCCCTTGTTCCCATATAATTTCATCATGCACTTCACTTCCAGGCTTTCTTGCTGCCTCAAAGCCAATTCCAAATTCAACACCCTTAAACGCGTTGATACTAACAATTGCCGCTGCAATTTTTGCATCTAATTTTCGATCGAAGTGAACATAACTACCGACTCCTGCTGGCATTCCTGTCGCAACTACCTCTACTATTCCACCGATAGAGTCTCCATTTTGTTTCGCTTCATCAATGGCTTGCATCATTTTTTGCTCAGCATTCTCATCAGCAGTACGTACTGGTGAATTTTCTGTAATTTCCTTCAATTTCTCCACGGAAAGTTCCGGGTTAATACTGGCCTTAATTCCGGCTATTTCCACTACGTAACCTACTACCTGAATCCCCAATAAAGATAATAGTTTTTTTGCAACGGCACCTGCCGCTACACGTACGGTAGTTTCCCGAGCCGAAGACCGCTCAAGGACATTTCGCATATCCCTGTGGCCGTATTTCATGGCACCGTTTAAATCAGCGTGTCCAGGACGAGGGCGGCTGACTTTTCGTTTTACTTCTTCCTCAAGCACTTCATCAAGAGCTTCGGATCCCATAATTTT
>NZ_JBALNY010000120.1:0-32638 GCF_036962145.1 Bacillus sp. JJ1764
GGGGACAGGGGTATGAGAACGTGGCGTGTCGGTACATTTTCAATGGGAGGGGCGCTGGTCTTGCTGGGCCTCTTCCTGTTTCTCTCCCGATTTTTCGGGTTTGATCTCATTCAGGCGATGACAGCTTGGTGGCCTGTATTATTAATTGTTCTAGGAATCGAAATACTCCTTTATTTATTCTTATCTAGACAGGAAAAGCCCATTTTAAAATATGACTTTTTAAGTATTGTTTTTGTCGGAATAATCGGTATGGTGGGAATTGCCTTTGCTGTACTAAATACCACAGGACTGACGGGGAAAATTGAAGAGGTTATGGTTAGAGAAGAGCGGTCCTTTGAGCTACCGGATTTCACTTACCAGGTGAATGCTGATATCAAACGGGTGGTCGTTCGTACGACAGGCTATGATATGACTATAGAATCTAGTCCGGAAAATGCTGTTTCGATGTTTGGAACATATAGAGTGCAGACGGCAGATAACACCAAATTGATTAAGAGGCCAGACGATTACATTTCTGCTAATCAAAAAGGCGACACCCTGTATATCAATGTGAAATCGTTACCTAACGAAGTAGCTCCGTTTAACCAAGAGGGAGAGATGGCTGCTACGATACTAGTTCCTAATAATATAAAGGTTGAGGTAATTGGCAGCGATAACACACTTAGATTAAAACCAAGAATGCTTACAAGCAACTGGAATATTGAAAGTGCGTCATCGATCGTCTTGGATACTTCAGAAAGCAAGGATCTCAAGATCGCAGCAGTAGGAGTGCAAGAGGTTACAGGGAAAGATGGCGAATGGAAAGTAACTGAAAAGCCTGCCACAGGAGAAGGAGAGCCCTCATTGAAAAGTGCCATTTTTCAGTCAGGTGAGGGGAAATATACCATTAATATTGCTAATGCCTATCAGGTTAGCCTTAACTCTGGGCAATAAATTCGATGAGCTTCCGGAACAATGACCTTTAGGCCGCCGGGGGCTTTTTATGTGACGAAAAAAGTAATTTTTTAAAAGAGTAGGCTGATAAGAGGATTCAACCAGCGAACAAAATGAATAGAAAACGAAGGGAGAAGGTACCGCACAACCCAAAACCAAACGGATTATTTACTTTTTTTTTGCAAAATAAGAAAACAGCGGTATTATATTAGATGGATGCATCGCTTTATTGTAAGCGCGGGTATTAATTGGTAGAATATAGAAGGCTATGGCGAATAGTTGAATTTATTAATAGGATGATGATGATGAAAAGAGCAAGACTGATTTACAATCCTACTTCGGGCCGTGAATTGATTAAACGGCAGTTGCCGGAGATTCTTGAAAAATTAGAAAAGGCCGGGTACGAGGCATCTGCCCATGCAACAACGGAAGCAGGTGATGCTACCTATGCAGCGCGAATTGCGGTCGAGCGCCGTTATGATGTGGTCATTGCTGCAGGTGGGGATGGAACCATCAATGAAGTGGTAAATGGCATCGCGGAGCAGGAATATCGCCCAAAATTAGGGATTATCCCCGCAGGAACCACGAATGACTTCGCCCGTGCACTCCAAATCCCTCGGGATGTCGGAGCGGCAGTAGATATCATTACAAGAGGTGAATTAATTCCAGTCGATATCGGCCGGATTAATGATAAATATTTTATTAACATAGGCGGCGGAGGCCGAATGACAGAACTAACCTATGAAGTTCCGAGCAAATTAAAGACGATGTTAGGACAACTTGCCTACTATTTAAAAGGAATGGAAATGCTCCCTTCCATCAAAGCTTCTGAACTTAAGATTGAATACGATGGGAAGCTGTTTGAAGGGGAAGCAATGATGTTCCTTGTCGGGTTGACCAACTCCATTGGCGGATTTGAAAAATTGGCTCCTGATTCATCCATCAATGATGGCTTATTTTCCTTATTAATTTTGAAAAAAGTGAATCTAGCCGAGTTTATTCGGGTAGCTACTTTGGCCATCCGAGGCGAACATATTAATGATCCAAATGTGATCTACACAAAAGCCAATCGAATTAAGGTGCAATCTCCGGAAAAGGTCCAATTAAACTTAGATGGAGAATTTGGCGGGTTACTGCCTGTGGAATTTGAAAATTTATACCGCCATTTAGAGGTTTTCGTGCCGCTTGATGACATTCGTCCAAATGACCGTCCGACGGATTGGGAATCTGGAATGAGATATAGTTAGTTATTAAAATAAAAAGCCCAAAGGTGAAACTTTAGGGCTTTTTTCGCATATCAATACGTGTTATCTCTTAGCTTCCATATACAAAGCTTGAATAAATTTCTTAATATTGATTCTGGAATGGCTGTTCTCACCTGAAATTTTCCCTTCCAGCTCTAACATTTTCATTCTAACCTGATTGTAATCGAAAAAGCATGAAGCGTAGTTTTCAAATTTTGCATTGGTGTAATCAGTAAGACCTAAGGAGGCGATATGGTCCAAAGCTTGATGGATGGCACGACGGATCCTTTGCTCGCCCGCTTTTATTTCTTTTCTTAATTCTTGTTGTGTGATGGAAGACCCGTGACGTTTTTCAATTATTTTTTCATACAAGTCCCTAAGTGGAGGAACATCGCGTATTCCTTCAGATTCCAGCCGGGATAATACTGCTAAAATATCAAGTAAATCCTTGTTGCCGCTCTCCCCGATAATCCCAAGCTCCAGCAGGATGTTCTTTCCGGATTTCACTATGGGATTATGGTTGGTCTTAAGCGGTGTTTGAGATTCTACCTTACTATTATTTAAAAAACTCAAAGATTTTTGGATATCATTTAAAGAATTTTCAAGTCTTAAAAGATTGGATACCTTTTTAAGGATATTCACAACTTCCAGGCGATTAATGGGTTTTGTAATATAGTGTTCAATTCCTAATTCATAGGCCTCCCCAATCATCTCTTTCGCTTCCACCTGAGATATCATAATAATTTTTCCTTTAAAAGAAGGGGAAATTTCCCGCACTGTTTCAATTCCGTCACGATTGGGCATTAGTAAGTCAATCAGAAGAATATCAATCTCTTGTTCGGCAAGTATATCTGCATAGACCTCGGATCCATCTTCCACATCTCCTACAACTGTTCCGAGTTCATCTTCTTCAATAATATTCGCGAGCATTTTTCTGATGGTTATGGAGTCATCGACAATAAAGAATTTCAAAGCTATTATCCCCCTTCAGTTAAGCTTGCGGCAGGCAATTCAATACCAAAAGTGGTTCTCTGTGTTGTATCAAGTAGATTGATTTCTCCGCCAATATTCTCAATGACCTGTTTGATATGCGATAAGCCGATTCCATTAGAGGCCATTCCTGTTTCATCATATTTCGTTGTAAAACCCGGTTCAAAAATATAGGGCTTATTTTTTTCAGAAATTCCTGATCCGTTATCACTAACTACGATCTTGATTTTTTCATTTATCCTTTCGACCAGTAGCTCAATCTTCCCTTTTTCATGGATTGATTCAACAGCATTCGCCACAAGGTTATTAATTAATGAAAAAAGGATAAACGTACGGTAATGTAAATGAGCACCCGAAATACTCACCTCATACTCAATCGATTTGCCCAGCATTTCTCCATAACTTTTATTGGATGAAATGATGATGGCAATAATATCTTCAATGTCCATATAATCATTAAAATTTTCCTTCACCATCAATTTCGATAGACCTGCATAAATTCGCTGAAGATCTTTTTTGATCTCATGAATTTGACCGGCAATCTTTAAGGTTGTCTGGGACTCCTGGTTGTTTTTTCCTCCCTTTAGCCCTCGATAAAGGCCATAACAGGAACTCGTTAGTTCTTCTGCATTTTTGGACGATTTTTTTACCTGAATCATCTCGACATATAGATTTGAAATTGTTAATAAAATTTCCTCATTCCGCTTACGCTGTTGTTCTTCTGCCAGCTTCGATTCCCTCAGAATAAGAATATTAAAAAAGCCTAATACAAAAAAACTGCGGATAATGGCAATCCCGCCAATGATGAGAAAGGTGTGCAAGGTAAGCGGTGTATGAGAAGAAAAGTACCTGAATGTGATTTCCACCATACTGGCAAGAATCTCAATGACTACTCCGAGTACACCAATTAAAAATGGATTGTCATATAGAGTATTAATTTTAAAAAGATAAAACAGCATAGAAAAAACAAGGTAATAAAAGAAAACTGGAAAATGCATAGAAAATGCATGTGCAATGCTTATTGAATCGGATTGTAATCCATACAGAATCATGCGAAACAGAAACACGGCAGTCCCAGCCAACAAACCCGACAGGATTGGATGTATTTTTCTCATCCATAATAGGATAAAGAAAAATACGGGCGTTCCAAGGCTGACCCTAATATCGACATGAATGGGATAGAATTTTAATTCACCCGCGATTGGTACAGCGAAGATGATAAACAGATAGGCCAATAGTTTCTCCCGCAGTAAAATCGCCTCCTATATTTATTAAAGCTTCTTTTATCGTAAAACGATTATGAACAAGTTTAACCCCAAAAAAATGACAAATTTATTAAGTTTTCAGATCTATGTGTATATTTATGTAGTTTTTAGTAGCCTCAATGATAATTTTTAAGGGAAGTTTCATCCCAGCACTTTTTTATTTTTATCACAGGATGCAGACATACCCTACTTCTATTTTGTAATGACTTGTGAAAAAATTCACATTCAAACAGAAGGTTGGTGAAGCCAACGAAAATGATCTAATTCAAAGTACCGAGTAAAAAAATCTATTATCGTTTGGAGGAAATCCATATGTTCTGGATAGAATTTTTGATTGTCCTGGCATGTATTTTTATTGGAGCAAGGTTAGGCGGGGTTGGACTTGGTGTAATGGGTGGAGTTGGTCTGGCGATTCTGGTTTTTGGATTTGGTTTGCAGCCAACATCTGCCCCAATCGATGTCATGCTAATGATTTTATCGGTCGTGACTGCAGCAGGTGCCTTGCAAGCTTCAGGCGGGATGGAATATCTTGTTTATCTTGCCGAGAAGGCATTAAGAAAAAATCCTAAATGGATTACATACATTGCTCCGCTGGTAACCTATGTTTTCACTTTTTGCGCCGGAACCGGACACGTGGCTTATTCAGTTTTACCGGTTATTGCCGAGGTATCACGGGAATCCGGAGTAAGACCTGAGAGACCTATGTCCATTGCTGTTATTGCTTCACAGCAGGCCATTACAGCAAGTCCAATTTCTGCCGCGACGGTTGCCCTGTTGGCCTTGTTGACAGATTTTAAAATCAGCTTACTTGATATTTTAATGATTTGTATTCCATCCACCTTGATTGCCTGCATGCTTGCCGCATTTGTTGCCAGCAAAATGGGGAAAGAGCTTAATCAGGATCCTGAATATTTGAAAAGGCTGGAGGCTGGCTTAGCTCCCATTAGGAAGGATAAAAAGGAATACAATGCGACCAAAGGCTCTAAATTGTCCGTTATCTTTTTCCTTTTGGCGGCTGTGCTGGTTGTGCTATTAGGTTCATTTGAAAAATTGCGTCCAGGCTGGATGATTGATGGAGTGTTTACTCGGATGACCATGCCTGCGGCGATAGAAATTGTTATGCTGTCGATTGCAGCCTTGATCATTATATTCTGTAAACCAAAAGTGGAAGAAATTGTTTCAGGAAGTGTATTTAAAGCAGGTGCAGCTGCGGTTGTCGCCATCTTTGGGATTGCGTGGATGGGAGATACCTTTTTCCAAGGAAACATGCAACTCATTTCTGGTTCCATAGCTGACCTTGTTACGGCAGCACCATGGTTATTTGCGCTTGCGCTCTTCGCGCTATCGATACTTCTTTACAGTCAGGCAGCGACGGTTCGGACTTTAATGCCGCTGGGGGTAACACTTGGAATCAATCCAGCGTTACTGATTGCCATGTTCCCAGCAGTTAACGGGTACTTCTTCATTCCAAACTATCCAACCGTCGTCGCAGCCATAAACTTTGACCGCACCGGTACAACTAGAATCGGTAAATATATATTGAATCACAGCTTCATGATTCCAGGCTTGATAGCCACCATTGGAGCGGTAGGGATTGGCATCTTGTTAAGCACGATTATTCTTTAATTTTAAAAAATGTAAATTGGAGATGACGAAACATGAGTGATTCAAATGCTTTCCGAATTGAAAAAGACTTCCTTGGTGAAAAACAGGTTCCGAATGATGCCTATTATGGTGTTCAAACAATGCGTGCAGTTGAAAATTTTCCGATCACGGGCTATCGAATTGATGGAATGTTAATTAAAGCAATGGCCATGGTGAAAAAGGCTGCAGCCTTTGCAAATGCAGAGATTGGCCAATTGGATAAAAAAGTCGCATATGCAATTATGGAAGCTGCAGATGAAGTAATGGAAGGGAAACTGCACGACCAATTTATCGTTGATCCCATTCAAGGCGGGGCAGGAACATCAATTAATATGAACACAAACGAAGTGCTGGCCAACCGGGCCTTGGAGATTATAGGCGAGAAAAAAGGGAATTACAAAGTGATAAGTCCAAATTCCCATGTGAATATGGCCCAATCAACAAATGATGCCTTTCCGACAGCCATTCATTTGTCCACTTTAATGGCATTGGAAACCCTAATCAAAGCCATGGAAGAGCTTCATTTAGAATTTATGAAAAAGGCAAACGAGTTCGACGGCCTGATCAAAATGGGTCGCACTCATCTCCAGGATGCTGTACCTATTCTGCTTAGCCAGGAATTTGAAGCCTATGCACGTGTGTTGCGAAGAGACATTAAGAGAATTAAAGAAACCCGCAAGAACTTGTATGAAGTGAATATGGGAGCAACAGCTGTAGGTACTGGCCTAAATGCGGAACCTGAGTACATTGAAAGAACAGTGAAGTATTTGGCAGGGATCACCGGCCTACCTATCAAAGGCTCCGAAGACCTTGTTGACGGAACGCAAAATACAGATGCCTATATCGAAGTATCGTCCGCTCTAAAAATCTGTATGTTGAATATGTCAAAAGTGGCAAATGATTTACGGATGATGACATCCGGTCCTCGTTGTGGATTAGGAGAAATCAATCTTCCGGCACGGCAGCCAGGTTCGTCCATCATGCCGGGAAAAGTCAACCCAGTTATGGCTGAAGTGTTAAACCAGAGTGCATTCCAGGTGGTAGGAAACGATTTAACGATAAGCATGGCATCAGAAGCAGGACAATTTGAATTGAACGTAATGGAACCAGTGATTGTCTTTAACCTGCTGCAATCCATTAAAGTCATGACCAATGTATTTACTGTGTTCCGTGAATATTGTTTAAGCGGCATTACGGCCAATAAAGAAAGAATGGAAGCTTACGTGAATAATAGTGTCGGAGTGATCACTGCCATTAATCCACATGTTGGTTATGAAACAGCTGCTAGTATTGCGAGGGAAGCGATTCTTACCAGTCGTCCGGTAAGAGAAATTGTTCTGGAACGGGGAGTATTGACGGCTGAAGAGCTAGATACGATTTTACATCCCTTTGAAATGACCAACCCTGGTATTGCCGGTAAAGAATTACTTCTAAAAAAACGGTATGCTCAAACACACGTATTAGCGTAGATTAAATGAGCTGGCGCCTTGCCAGGACCGGCGCCGGCTTCTTTTTTTACTAACTTTGCATCTTTAGGAGGGAAAAATTATGGAGCGTGGAAAACACCAGCACTTTTACCGAAAGCTTCATTCTCTATCAGGAATCATCCCTGTCGGTGTGTTCATGACGGTTCACTTATTCGTAAATTATTCGGCAACTTGGGGGATGGACTCATACAATAAGGCCGCAAACTTTATGGTAAATCTGCCATTCAAATATTTTTTGGAATTATTTGTTATTTTTGTTCCTCTATTGTTTCATGGCATATATGGTATTTTCATTGCCAGACAGGCAAAGAACAATATAGGCAGTTATACGTACCTCCGTAACTTGAAATTTTTCCTGCAACGAATTACGGGTTTCATAGCATTTGTGTTTATCATTTGGCATGTCTGGGAGACAAAGGTGCAGGTAGAGTTTAATGGAGTGGAAGCCAACTATCATTTAATGGCCAACATTGTTGATAACAACTTATCGTTAATACTCTACATTATTGGCATTCTCTCTTGTGTATATCACTTTGTAAATGGAATTTGGACATTCCTCATCACATGGGGAATTACCATTTCGCCTCAATCACAGAAAATCACACAATATATTTCTTTCGGATTATTTATCGCTTTAGCCTTTATCGGAATCCGCGCCATTTTGGCATTTGCATAAAGAGCTTGATAGGGAGGAGTTACCAATGAGCAAAGGTAATATTGTCATTGTAGGCGGCGGTTTGGCAGGATTGATGGCCGCCATTAAAATAGCAGAAGCAGGAACGAAAGTAGATTTATTTTCTGTCGTCCCAGTCAAACGCTCTCATTCTGTGTGTGCCCAGGGCGGAATTAACGGGGCTGTCAATACAAAAGGAGAGAATGATTCACCATGGGAACATTTCGATGATTCCGTATACGGCGGGGACTTCCTAGCCAATCAGCCGCCGGTAAAAGCAATGTGTGAGGCTGCTCCAAAGATCATCCATATGTTTGACCGAATGGGGGTCATGTTTAACCGCACCCCTGAAGGATTACTAGATTTTCGCCGTTTCGGCGGAACCCAACACCACAGAACGGCCTATGCAGGTGCTACAACCGGTCAGCAGCTCCTGTATGCACTGGACGAACAGGTACGCAGCCTAGAGGTAAAGGGATTGGTAACAAAATATGAAAGCTGGGAATTTGTCTCGGCCGTTCTTGATGATGCCGGCGTCTGTCGCGGAATTACAGCCCAGAATTTACGAACGATGGAAATGAAAGCTTTTCCGGCGGACGCTGTTATCATGGCGTCGGGCGGATTGGGAATGATTTTTGGAAAATCCACCAATTCAACCATTAATACAGGTTATGCAGCCTCAAGACTCTATCAACAAGGCGCCTTGTATGCAAATGGAGAATTTATTCAAATCCATCCAACCGCGATACCGGGTGATGATAAAAATCGCCTTATGAGTGAATCAGCTCGTGGAGAAGGCGGGAGGGTGTGGACCTATAAAGACGGAAGGCCATGGTATTTTTTGGAGGAGAAATATCCGGCTTATGGGAATTTGGTGCCGCGTGATATTGCGACCCGTGAAATTTTCGATGTATGTGTGAATCAAAAACTTGGAATTGATGGGGAAAACAAAGTCTACCTTGATTTATCTCATATTGACGCGAAACAACTGGACATTAAACTTGGTGGCATCATGGAAATTTATGAAAAATTCATGGGGGATGACCCGCGAAAGATCCCGATGAAAATTTTCCCTGGAGTTCATTATTCCATGGGTGGGTTATGGGTGGATTTTGACCAGCGAACCAATATTCCAGGATTATTTGCTGCCGGTGAATGTGATTACTCCCAGCATGGAGCAAACCGCCTTGGGGCGAACTCCTTATTATCTGCCGTTTACGGGGGAATGATGGCTGGTCCTAAAGCCCTTGAATATATTCATGGATTGGAAAAATCAACCGAACAGATTTCAAGTTCCATTTTTGAAAAGCAAGCAATGGAAGATACTCGAAAATATGAATCAATTTTAGCGATGAACGGAACGGAAAATGCGTATGTATTGCATAAAGAGCTTGGGGAATTAATGACTGCGAATGTGACAGTCGTCCGCGAAAACAAGAAGTTGAAAATGACCTATGAAAAACTTCAGGAATTCGCGGAACGCTATCAAAATATTAACATTGAAGACACGGAAAAATGGAGTAATTCCAGTGCTTCGTTCGTACGCCAATTAGAAGGAATGATTAATCTTGCCCATGTCATCACGCTAGGGGCCTACAATCGGAATGAAAGCCGGGGAGCGCATTATAAACCGGAATTCCCTGACCGCAATGATGAAGACTGGTTAAAAACAACGATCGCAAGATACAATTCCCAAACCAATCTTCCGGAATTATCATATGAGGACGTTGATATCTCGCTTATTAAACCTCGCAAACGGGATTATACAAAAGCGAAGAAAGGAGCGAAAGCATAATGGCAGAAGCGGCCAAGAAAGTTCACTTAATCATTACAAGGCAAAAGGATTCCAAGTCAGCTCCTTATACAGAGGAATTCCTGGTTCCATATCGCTCCAACATGAATATCATTTCTGCCTTAATGGAAATTCAAAAGAATCCAGTAAATCATAAAGGGGAAAAAACGACTCCAGTTATTTGGGAATCCGTTTGTTTAGAAGAGGTTTGCGGTGCATGCTCAATGCTCATCAACGGCAACCCCCGCCAAGCCTGTTCGACACTCATCGACCAGTTAGAACAGCCGATATGTTTGGCACCACTATCCACATTCCCGGTGATGAGGGATTTAATGGTGGATAGAACTCGATTGTTTGAGTCATTAAAAAAGGTAAAAGCATGGATTCCAATTGATGGAACATACGATTTGGGTGCAGGGCCAAGGATGCCGGAAAAAACACGGCAGTGGGCCTACGAGTTATCCAAATGTATGACCTGTGGCTGCTGTCTTGAGGCCTGTCCAAATGTCAATGACAAATCAGCGTTTATTGGTCCTGCCCCATTGTCGCAAGTGCGTCTGTTTAATGCCCATCCGACAGGTGCCATGCATAAGGAAGAGAGATTGGCAGCAATCATGGGTGAGGGCGGGTTGACATCCTGCGGGAACTCGCAAAACTGTGTGGAGGTTTGCCCTAAGGGAATTCCACTAACCACCTCGATCGCCCATTTAAATCGCCAAGTTACTGTTCAATCCTTTAAGAATTTCTTTGGAAGTTATTGATAGTTTGGAATATCTAACGGTCGTTAAATATATTCTTTTAAAGAATCCTGCATTTGAAAATAGTGCAGGATTTTTTGCTATACCTTGTATTGTTGCACTTTGAGTAATCTGCTGTAGATTGAAAGAAGGATCATTATAAGCTCTGAATAAAAGGGTGTATAATGAAAGACAACAGATTGTTAAGGAGTGTTGGGGATGAAGGCGCTGATTAATATTGATTATACGTATGATTTTGTGGCAGATGCTGGGGCATTGACGTGCGGAAAGCCGGGGCAGGAGATTGAAGGAGAAATCGTCCGGCTGACAAAAGAGTTTATCGAAAACGGTGACTTTGTCGTATTTACGATCGACGTTCATGACAAGGGCGATGAATACCACCCGGAAACCAAATTATTCCCGCCGCACAATCTTCGGGGAACGTCCGGAAGAGATTTATTTGGTGGGCTGCAGGAAGTTTTTGAAGCAAATAAGCATCGGGAAAACGTGATGTACATGAATAAGACACGGTATTCTGCATTTGCTGGAACGGATCTCGAAATTAAATTGAGAGAGCGCGGCATTACTGAGGTTCATCTTGTAGGTGTTTGCACCGATATTTGTGTCCTGCATACCTCTGTGGATGCCTATAATAAAGGCTTTAAGATTGTCGTTTACAAGGATGGGGTTGCCTCTTTTAATCCTTCAGGGCATGAGTGGGCTCTCGGACATTTTGAACAATCACTAGGTGCTATGGTTAAATAGCTTTAATAATGTTATTATGGTTTAAAATACTGAATAGCTGTATTAGTTTTCGGAGGACGATTATGAAACACATTTATCAGGATGATAGTTTTACATTGCATACTGACCTTTATCAAATCAATATGGCGGAGACCTATTGGAAGGATGGAATCCATAATAAACGCGCGGTTTTCGAACTGTTTTTTCGCAAGCTTCCATTTGGGAACGGTTATGCTGTCTTTGCAGGTTTGGAAAAGGTGATTCAGTTTATTCAAGGTTTTCGTTTCAGTGAAGATGATCTGGACTATTTGAAAAATGAAGTTGGGTATGGTGAAGAATTTTTAGATTATCTTAAAAATATGAGATTCACTGGTACAATTCGTGCTATGAGTGAAGGGGAGCTAGTCTTTGGCAGTGAGCCGATTTTACGGGTAGATGCACCATTGGCAGAGGCTCAGCTCATTGAGACCGCTTTGCTTAACATTGTAAATTACCAAACATTAATCGCCACAAAGGCTTCACGCATTAAACAAGTAGTTGGTGATGAAGTGGCCATGGAATTTGGCACCAGACGGGCTCAAGAAATGGATGCAGCCATCTGGGGAACAAGGGCGGCTTATTTGGCAGGATTCCAGGCCACCAGTAATGTTCGTGCCGGTAAATTGTTTGGTATACCTGTTTCAGGGACACATGCCCATTCAATGGTTCAAGCATATAAAGATGAATATACGGCCTTCCATAAATATGCGGCAACTCATAAGGATTGCGTATTCTTAGTGGATACATATGATACGTTGCGATTAGGAGTGCCCAACGCAATTAAAGTAGCGAAGGAACTAGGGGACAAGATTAACTTTATCGGAATCCGTCTTGATAGCGGAGACCTTGCTTATTTATCAAAGAAAGCGCGTAAACTGCTTGATGAAGCAGGTTTTAAGGATGCCAAGATCTTTGCCTCGAGTGATTTGGATGAATATACGATTTTGAACTTAAAGGCGCAGGGTGCTAAAATCGATAGCTGGGGAATTGGTACAAAACTGATCACCGCTTTTGATCAGGCGGCTCTTGGCGCAGTTTATAAGATTGTTTCCATTGAGAATGAGAACGGAGAGATGGAGGATACCATTAAAATATCCTCAAATCCTGAGAAAGTCACCACTCCAGGATTAAAGAAAATCTACCGGATTATCAACAATCAGAACCACTATGCTGAAGGAGATTACATCGCGATGGAGGATGAAAAGCTGCCGGAAAAACGGTTGCGGATGTTCCATCCTACCCATACGTACTTAAATAAAATTGTCACCAACTATACAGCAAAAGAGCTACACCAAGATATTTTCGTGAATGGAGAGCTAGTTCACAAACTTCCATGCTTAGAAGAATCCAGAGAATATTTAAAGCAAAACCTAGACGCCCTCTGGGACGAATACAAACGTACCATGAATCCCGAAGACTACCCAGTCGACCTCAGCCAAAAATGCTGGGACAACAAAATGAGAAACATCGAAGAAATAAAAGAAAAAGTTGCAGCAATGAAAGAATAAATAAAACAGTGAACCGAAGGACGCCTCTCAAAAAGGGCGTCCTTTTTCATAGGGATGCGGTGCCTGTCACCTTTTTGAGTATTTTCAATAGAGCCAGGTGTTCCTTTTTACAGCCTGCCATCAATTAAAGGAATGGCAGGAAATGGGCATGGTGAATAAGCCCCCTTGGCACCTGAAAAAGGAAAAGAGGGGAAAAGACGGGAAAAGACGGTCGCCAATAAGCCCCCTTGGCGCCCGGAATAAGGAAAAGGGCCGAGAAGGCGGTCGCCAATAAGCCCCCTTGGCGCCCGAAAAAGGAAAGGAACCGAAAAATCGGTCGCCAATAAACCCTCTTGTCGCCCCAAAAATATAAATTGAAAAATGGCAATCGCCAATAGGACACCAATCAAAACCAAATTGCCAGTACCCGTTAAAATCAAAAAAGCAGACTCTAAAGTCCATAACCAAGCACCTAAGAGTCTGCCTTTCATTTATTTTTGTTTGAAGTAATCAACAAATGCATGGAAAATCTCGATACCTTGGTAAGTTAACAGGCTCACCGCAGAAAATGAGAAGAAGCCAATCATTAGAAATCGAATCCACATTTTAAAATTCCTCCCTTATTTTTAAAAAATAGTGCATTAAAGGGAGGGTGAGACCATGTAATTAGATTGATAAAATTTAGGTAATAGAAAGAAGTAGCCTTTGTAATAATTAGATGAGAAATACTGCAGAGAAAATGTGGTAATGGGCAGGATCAGAGTCAAGATAAATAGTAATGGAGGATGAAATGGCTGTTTTTTCTCATCGTCCCATTGCACCTTGGATGACGTATCATCCAACATGATGACAGCCTTATGCTCGGCAGCGTGATTGGTGTGATTGATGGAAGGTAAATGAATCAAGGTAAAAGCCAAAAGACTAAGGAGCAATAGGATGGAGACAGCATTAAACTTCTTCACCGTAATCGACTCCTTCCAATGAGATTGTTTTAATCATACTCACTTTCATTATATTTGAAAACAAAAATATTCTGACAATTTAAATGAAAAATGGGTAAAAATCTACTAAACATGGCAAATTTCGCATTAAAGCTTGCTTTATGATACAATCTCGTTAGTCAAAATGCAGAAAAGGAAGAAGTAAATGAGCAGAACATTGCCGGTTCAAAAAAATGAATATATTGAGGTCGTTTTCGAGGATTTAACTCATGATGGAGCAGGCGTAGCCAAAGTGGATGGGTATCCACTATTTATCCCAAACGGTTTGCCTGGAGAAAAAGCAAAGATCAAGGTCATTAAGGTAAATAAAGGCTATGGCGTCGGTCGATTAATTGAACTTTATGAAAAAAGCCCGTACCGGGTAGACATTCCTAGCGAGGAACAGAATCAATACGGTGGCTGTCAGCTCGAGCATATCAGCTATGAAGGGCAGCTTATATACAAGGAAAATCAAGTCCGCCAGGTTTTAAGCCGAATTGGCAAACTGGAGGATGTCGTCGTCCACCCGATTATCGGAATGGACCAGCCATTCCACTACCGAAACAAAGCCCAAGTGCCTGTAGGGGAAAAGGATGGCAAACTGATTGCCGGATTCTTCAAACCTAGAAGCCACGAAATTGTGGATGCAGATGAAAGTGTGATTCAACTCCCTGAAGTAAACGAGGCAATCAAAGCAGTGAAGGAGATTTGCGGGGAGCTAGGTATTCCTGCTTACAACGAGGAAACTCATAAAGGAGTGCTGCGTCATATTATGGCCCGTTACGGAAGGCAAACGGGTGAATTAATGATTGTTGTCGTAACAAGGACGGCTGATATTCCTTTTAAAAATCAATTAATTGAAAAAGTCACGGCACGGCTGCCCCAGGTAAAATCAATCGTCCATAATGTCAATTCCAAACGGACCAACGTAATACTTGGTGAAAAGACATCTGTTTTATGGGGCAATGAATTTATCTACGATTATATTGGCAACGTGAAGTTTGCTATTTCAGCCTTGTCTTTTTATCAGGTCAATCCTATTCAGACAAAGGTGCTTTACGATAAGGCTCTTGAATATGCCAATTTAAGTGGGGAAGAGAGCGTGATTGATGCCTATTGTGGAATTGGTACGATCTCGTTATTTTTAGCACAAAAGGCAAAACAAGTATTTGGTGTAGAAATTGTACCTGAGGCAATTGAAGATGCCCGGCGGAATGCGGACTTAAACGGGATAACGAATGCAGAATTTGCTGTCGGAGAAGCTGAAGTAGTCATTCCAACTTGGTATAAGGAAGGGAATACCGCCGATGTCCTGGTGGTCGATCCGCCACGAAAAGGCTGTGACGAAGCATTGCTACAGACCATCATTGATATGAAACCAACAAAGGTCGTCTACGTATCCTGCAATCCAGGTACCTTGGCAAGAGATTTGCGGATTCTAGAAGATGGGGGATATAAGACGCTTGAGGTTCAGCCTGTGGATATGTTTCCAATGACGACGCACGTTGAGTGCGTCTCGCAACTCATATTAAAGAAAGGCAACTGAGCGTTGCCTTTTTTCGTATCTTGAAGATGATTAACTTTCTGCTCCTGATAGTACTGCTACCTTATTTTGCAGTTTCATTAATAATTCCTCATCTAATTTGTTTTTTTAAAACAGTTGTTCATTATCGAACATCTATTTTCCCAACCCTGTTTGGTTTTTAACGTCCTTCAGCTTGGCTGGTATCGTGTTGCCCCCCATTATTGTCCTCTCTTGCTGGTACACTTAATTTCGATTAAGCATGCATATATTTACAAGAAAAGCTATGATCACTTAGCAAACCAGATCATTTTGATGTAAAATTAAAACTACCTTTCATAATACAAAGAATGTCTTTTAGATGACTAAATTACGTTCAGAGGATTCTTTTAATAATAATTTGATTATCTAAAAAGCACACCAAACATTACACTTTGGACAGAATGTTTGAAATAACTTTTTGTTATGGGAATTGACCTTTTCCCGGAACAAAGTTTCCAAATTAAAAATTAGAGTTTTACCGTATAAATTTCCTTTTTCATGTATAGTTAGAGTAATTCATAATGATGAAGCACGAACTGTAATGACTGTATAAAATGGAAGGGGACATAAAATGAGAAGGATTATTTTATCGACAGAGAGTGGAGCAGATTTACCAAAAGATTTAGCTGACAAACATGCAGTTCAAGTAGTCCCAATGCATGTTATCATGGACGGGCAAGATTATTTAGATGGTTCGTTACCTGTAAACGAAATTTATGAATATTATGAGCGTACAAAAAAAATACCGTCTACAACTTCTACAAATGCTTATGAGTATCATGATTTTTTTTCGAAAATAAAAGTGGATTTTCCTGATTGTGTCATTATTCATATTGGTTATACGTCTAAGGCATCTTCTTCCTTTCAAAATGCGATAATTGCTGCGGAAGGTTTTGAGGATCTTTTTCTAATTGACGCTTTGAACGTTACAGGTGGATTAACCGCAATTGTGATGTATGCTGTTACTATGTTAGAGAAAGAACCTACGATTGAACCTGTTCGCTTAATAGAAAAAATTGAATCAAAGGTTCCTAAATCAAGGCTGTCCTTCATTCCCGGCAGCTTAGAATTTTTAAGAGCGGGTGGACGAGTAAGTAATATTGCTTATCTCGGAGGGGCTTTATTAAAAATAAAACCTTGCATTGAATTAATTGAAGGAAACCTTGTTTCAACTAAAAAATATCGTGGGAAAATGAGTGGAGTTGCAGAAAAACTCATGCAAGATTATTTAAATCAATACAACGTTGATAGAGAACAACTCTATTTTCTATACTCAATCGGACTCAATGAAAGTATCAAAGAACGGATGGATGAAATCGCAAAAGAAAATGGTTTCAAAAATGTAAAATGGATTCAGGCGGGTGCTATGATTTCTACTCACTCTGGACCTGGGGGCTTCGGGATTGCAGGGTTAGAATTGTAGGGACGTTCCAAAATGTCCCAGGAATGCTTAAACTTTTTCAACAATGAGGTGCGATAATAAATATAGATAAACTTTCAATGTAATCAAAAAATGAAAACTAAATTGGAAGGTTATACACTGCTACATAACGTGTCTATGATCAACATTCAACCCACGTGGAATGTGTCGCACAACTCGTAAAAAAGTTGTAAACCTCTAAATAATAATTTGCTCTACAGATCGATGGTCTTCAGGAGAAATCTTGAAGCGCCCTCGGTCTTTTTTTATGTATTAACGTTCATTCATAGTTGGAAAAAGTAATAGAAATTTAAAAACAAGGATCACCATACATAAATAAGCTGCATTGGATCATCAAAGCATTTCCTTACCTTAGTATTATTTTTTCCTCCTGATGATCCCAAATAAACTTAATTACAAGGGGAGTTTGTTTATTTATCAGGGAGCGGAGCAACAAAGTAACCACGTTCTAATTTCTGAAGGTGAAGGAAATAACAAAAGAATTGTAGAATACTAATTATTACATATATTGGGTAGTGGTCTTTTGGAAGTTCGATTAGAAAAAGCAACAAATGTAGATGCTCAAGCAATATTTGATATACAAGTTAAGGCATTTTTACCTTTGTTGGAAAAATATAAGGATTATGAAACAAGTCCTGCTAATGAAACAACAGAAAGAGTGTTAATGAGGATCAATAATCCCAGCGGAGGATTTTATAAAATCCTGTTCGATGATGTTCTGGTAGGAGCTATTTGTGTATTTTGGAAAGAAAAAACGCAGTATTGGATAAGCCCAATGTTTATTTTACCTGAGTTCCAAGGGAAGGGGATAGCACAGAAGGCAATAAGTTTAATAGAGGAGTTGTTCCCGCAAGCAACCACTTGGGAATTAAGAACAATCTTGCAGGAAGAACATAATTGTTATTTATATGAAAAAATGGGTTTCAAACAGATGCCAGACTGGAAACATAGCATAAATGAAAAGATAACTCTTGTTCATTATAAAAAAATATGTTAGTCCATATACTACAGTTTATCAAGAATAGTAGGTGTAAAGAAATTGAGTTCACAAATTTTCATTGTTTTAATCTTAAATTTTATTATATCTTTGATAGGGACATTGGCGTATTCTGTCCGAATGGTTGGGGTTAGAACAGGTAAAATAGCTGTATCATTTGCAGTATTTAATATTTTAACGTTAGTATCAAGAATGGCAGTAACATTTCAAGTTCCATTATTAACTAAATATGTAGAACATCACTCTGGTTCTAATGATTTATTACCTATATTTAATGTTATCATTTTAGTGTCGGGCATTGCTACAATTGTTGGAGCTTTTTTAATTCCAACATTTCAAAGGATTTTTTATAAAGGGGTATTACATTTCTCAGTCGATCGATCAATTCCTAAACTTGTTATCCATAGTTTTTCAAAATCTGGAGTTAATTACATAAAAGACTGTGTGGCAATCCCCGTAAAAGAGAATATAACAGGATTTAATATTAGGAAATTACCAATAAACATAATGATTTTTAATCTCATTGCAGTTGCCCTATTAACGGTTGGAGCATTAGCACCAATATATGCAGGTAGTATTGCTCCAGATTTAAGAGCAACATGCGTTACTTTATCTTCAATCATAAATGGGATTGCGACTATTCTCATGGCAATATTTATTGACCCACAGTTATCGGTTATGACTGATGATGTGATAGAAGGAAACTGCACAGAAGAAGATTTTCGTACAGTTGTAATTGGAATGGTAGGAAGTAAAACATTGGGAACATTCGCATCGCTATTACTAATAATTCCTGCTTCATATTTGATTGTAATTATTGCAAAAATGATATAAGCTTCTTTATCCGCAATAAACTAACAAACTTCAAAATAAACACTTCGTCTGTCATAAAATAATTTTCGCAAAAAGCGGAACAAAATGGGAAAAAACACCCGCAATCCTGACCAAAGATTAACAGGCAATAATATTTCAGAAAGAGTAGGAGTAGCTATGTAAACTTGCTTGCTACTCCCATACTTTATTTAGAAATGACTATAATCCCTCCGCAATGAGAAATCGGTTGAAATTTACAATTACATATACTTGCTAATGCGGATTTTAATTCATCAAAAACGAAATAAAATTCATCATCGTCCCAGTGATGCAGATTTTTCTGTCTGCATTCATTCAGTTCTTCTCTGCTCTGAAAAGAAATGTCGCCAATTATTATTTTCCCTTCTTCTTTTAGTAGGGATAATAATTTGGAAACAAAGGAGACCTTTTCCCTATCCGTTAGATGGTGCAATGTATAGGTGCTGACAATTGAATCATACCGCTTGTTCACGATTTCGGAGGGTAAACCTTTTGAAATATCCCACTCTATTAAATGTGCATTTGGCATTTTGGACTTTGCTATAGAGATCATTTTAGGTGAGAAGTCCAAACCATCTATTTGATGACCATTTTCATGTAGCTTACTTGTTAATACACCTGTTCCAAACCCTATATCTAACACGTTTGAATACGTTTTTTGCATTACTTCATTGAATATAATATTTAATATTTGTTTGTACCCTGCAAACGGATAATCATTGTTTTCTTCACTTATATGAACAGTGTTATCATAATGATTTGCCCATAAATTAAATCCACTTTTACTTAACATGAATGCTCCTCCTATTTACATAGACATTTCCACAGGTACTTCTCTACAAAAAGGCATTGATATACTACGTTTCTATTATTGGAGGAAATTAAGTCACTAACAATTTTCAAACATTACTCTCTTATTATTTATTAAAAACATATTATACTATATTTAACAGTATTTTCTATCTAAAAAACTCAAATAACTTATTATGAAAGTAAATAGGGGATTGCATATGCCTACAAAAATAATCAACTTCTATTCCCCATAAAATATTTGAAAATATTCGTAAGGGGAGAATATGGAATCTAAGCTAATTATTATACGAGGAAATTCTGGGAGTGGAAAAACCACTACTGCGAAAAAACTTCAAAATTATTTGGGGTATGGAACGCTATTGGTTTCTCAGGATGTTGTTCGCCGTGAAATGTTGAAGGTTCACGATAGAGAAGGGAACCTTTCTATTGATCTGATACGCCAAGTCGCAGAATATGGTAAAGATAAATGTGAATTTGTTATTGTAGAAGGAATCCTGTCTAAAAGTCGTTATGGTGAAATGCTGAATAACTTAATCCAGTTCTATAACCAAAAGACATATACTTATTATTTTGATTTATCCTTTGAGGAAACAGTTAAGCGTCACAACTCTAGTTCGAAAAAGATGGAATTCGGAGAAGATTCTTTGCGTGCTTGGTGGAATCCAAAAGATCACCTTGGCGTGGATGGAGAAATAATATTGACTAATGATATGTCACAGAACGATGTATGGAAATTGATTTTAAATCAACTGCAAAAGTAGAGGGCCGTCTAAAGCTGTCCTTTTTTTATTCAGACACAATGGGTCTATTTTAATCGGACAAAAAAATTAAAACTCACTAAAACGAGTTGTACCTTAAATTTAATTTCTGAAATAAAAGCGATGATAAAAAACCGAATTTTAAAGTTATCTTTTTAAGTCCAGGAAATAAAAGCAAAAGGTATTATCAGATTTTGATAATTAGGGGGACTCTTATGAGAAAAATTACATTATCCAATGGAAAAACAGTAGAGGTCGATTGTTTAAGTTGTGCGTTGGTAAATGGAGTAATTGAACCTGATGGTGGAGTTGTGATTGAAACTGAATATTTCCATGCACATCAAGATGTTGCCTATCCAATAAGGGGGTTAGTAATATTAGCTTCAAAACGGCATATAAAATGTTTGGATGAACTAACGGAATTAGAAAGAAATGACTATATAAACATTCTTTCAAAGATTAGAAAGGCTCAACGAGAGGTCTTAGATATAGAATACGTATATTATTTTTACAATGAAGATACAACACATCATTTTCATACTTGGATGGTTCCACGTTATGAATGGATGTATGAATTTGGACGTTCGATAGAGTCTGTTAGACCTGTTCTTCTTCATGCAAGAAACAATTTGAACAATGAAGAAAATATTAGTGAAGTAATGAGTGCAATTAAAGCCTTAACTAAAGCATTAGAAAGTTAGCTCTTTCCACAAATAGATATTTACCTCAACAGTAGCAATCAAAAAGGCATTTTTGGTTCTTAATTTAGCATGATAATGAAGCTTTACAAAGAAAATTTAAAGGAGGGCTTATATTGAAACGGCTTCTTATAGGTATTTTTGTTGTAATGATTATTCTGCTGGCAATGTACTTTTTGATAAATAATGGGTCTTGATAGCCCGTTTAATGCTTTTATATCATTAGGATATTTTAAGTCAGGTGTAGATCATATTAGTTCACCTTATCCTAATGGTTTTTTACTCAATAAAATTATAATTCCGTAATAACGGGCTTATTTGATGAAAAGTTTTATTGACAAATGAAGGTATTCGGTAATACTATATACTAGTAGTCAGTATTACAGAATATCTGTATCACAAAATACCATTATTGCAGAATGCTGTAAATAAATTAGTAAAATAAGAAGGAGGTAAAAAGTTGGAAAATATTACAGAAATGCTGAAAGGGGTGCTTGAGGGTTGTGTGCTTGAAATCATCAGCCGTGGTGAAACTTACGGCTATGAAATCACCCAACAATTGCGGGAACTTGGCTTCACTGATGTGGTGGAAGGTACAGTTTATACGATAACCATGCGACTTGAGAAAAACAATCTGGTGGACATCGAGAAAAAGCCTTCGACTATGGGACCGCCGAGAAAATTTTACACACTCAACGCAGCAGGCCAGGAGCAGCTTGAATTATTTTGGAGGAAATGGGATTTTGTATCAAGTAAAATAAATGAACTTAAAACGAAAATAAAATTAAAAGGAGAAGTTATATGAGCATTTTTGAAAAAATTATCGGAAGTCTGGATGACAAAAGGGAATGGAAGGCGATGGAGGCGCGTGCGAAGGCACTTCCAACTGAGTTCCGCAACGCTTACAAAGCTATCCAAAAATATTTGTGGACTGCTGGTGGCGGACCTACCGACTGGAAGGACAGTAGCCGTATCTTTGGCGGCATTCTTGACCTCTTTGAGGAAGGTGCAGCGGATGGCAAGAAAGTCACTGACCTTACAGGTGAGGACGTAGCTGCTTTCTGCGATGACCTAGTGAAGGATGAGCAAACGTGGAAGGATAAGTATCGTAAGAAGTTGAACGATACAATTGGACGCGGTGAATAAAGAAAATCTTCACTTGGGGCGATAAAGTGGAAAAACGCTAAAACCGATGTCGACAGGTATCTTAATAGATTGGGAATAAATGAATGGAATGGATCATACCTACTGAATAGCTGGTTACAAATGTACTATGTCACCTCAACTATTCAGTTATATTTTTAACTAAGTAGTAAGTAATACAGATTATCGGTGTGACTTAGTAGTAAAGGTGTCGGCAATCTACAATTTTAATAAGGAGGAAATAAGTATGAGCAATGCAGCGATTTCTGTAAAAGGATTAAAAAAATCCTTTAAAGATAAGGAGGTCTTAAAGGGGGTGGATTTTGAGGTACAGCGTGGCGAAATTTTCGCACTGCTTGGCTCAAATGGAGCGGGCAAAACGACGACGGTCAATATCCTCTCGACATTGATGAAGCCCGATGGTGGCGAAGTAGATATATGTGGCTTTGATACTCAACTTCAAGCAAATCATGTTCGCAAGAGTATCAGCCTAACAGGGCAGTTCGCAGCTTTGGACCCTGTGCTCACAGGCAGGGAGAATCTGTTGCTGATTGCCAAGTTGCGGGGAGTTTCCCACCCTGCTCAAGTAGCCGACAATCTGCTTGAAAGATTCAGCCTGCTTGACGCGGCCAATCGCCGGGCGGACCAGTATTCTGGAGGGATGAAGCGAAGGCTCGATATCGCCATGAGCCTGATCGGGACGCCAGAAGTCATTTTTCTCGACGAACCGACGACAGGGCTTGACCCCGAAGCGCGAATCGAAGTATGGAATACCATCAAGGAACTTGCTGGTGGGGGAACCACCATCTTACTAACGACCCAGTACCTGGAGGAAGCCGAACAAATGGCGGATCGTATCGCCATCCTGCATGATGGAAAAATCATCACAACAGGGACCCTTACCGAACTTAAGGAAATGTTTCCGCCAGCAAAAGTAGAGTACATCGAGAAGCAGCCGACGTTGGAGGAAATATTCCTTGCAATCATCGGCAAAAAGGAGGAGATGTAAATGAAAAGCAAAACAGGGGTATTACTAGGGCGTTTAATGCGAAACATTATGCGCAGCCCTGACACGATTATTACGGTGGCAATTACACCGATTATGATGATGCTTCTATTTGTCTACGTTTTTGGCGGTGCCATAAAGACAGGCACGGACAACTACGTCAATTATTTATTGCCTGGCATCTTATTGATGGCGATCGCATCCGGAGTCGCTTACACTTCCTTACGACTGTTTACAGATGTAAAAAGTGGGCTGATGGCGCGATTCATTACTATGCCAATCAAGCGCTCGTCGGTATTGTGGGCTCACGTGTTGACTTCGCTTGTGTCCAATTCTCTTACAGTCGTGGTGGTGATCCTCGTAGCACTCTTGATGGGCTTCCGTTCCAACGCTGATATCGTCAATTGGCTCGCGGTAGCTGGAATACTCGGGTTGTTTACGCTGGCCCTGACATGGCTTGCGATCATACCCGGATTGAGAGCGAGGTCAATGGAAGGGGCGACAGCTTACTCGTACCCACTGATTTTCCTCCCGTTTATCAGTTCCGCCTTTGTCCCCACCGAAACCATGCCTAAAATGGTCCGTGCGTTCGCCGAGAACCAGCCCGTAACTTCAATCGTGAATGCGATTCGTGCTCTCTTATATGATGGTGTTGTGGGCAACGATATCTGGATTGCCCTTGCCTGGTGCGTCGGCATCATGTTGATCGCTTTCTTCTTCGCCATTAAAGCATTTAAACGTCAGCTAGGGTAAGAAAGAGAGATTGAGAATCTTCATTCAGAGCAAATGCGATCAGAATAACCTACTAAGATTGGCTTTATTTTAGTAGAGAGTTTAACAAGCTATATCTTCCTGCTCCATATGAACATTTTAAATTAGCAAACTTTGATAAAGTAATCTTAACGATTCTCTCATTTTAGAACTGATAAAAAATAAAACCAAGCAAAGAGGGAAGAGTGTGGATCCCTCTTTTTGGCCGTTAGGAAAGTATAATTTCCTTTTTTGTTACAAATTCAGCAAATATTTAAATAAATACCTCTGTATAATTGTAAATAGTTACTTTCTATTAGCAATAATTAAATGGCTTGGAACAGGAGAGTGTGGCAGATCATGAATCTAACCCAAAGTGACCTATTTTTATTAGGCAATAAGGAAGATTATCAATCATTAGAGAAGTATATGTTTAAGCGAACATATAAAAAAAATCAACTTTTATTTTCTGAAGGGGATCCGCGGGATAGAATCTATTTTTTGCTAGAGGGATTTGTTAAACTGGAAAGGTTTAATCAAGATGCAACGATGCTGTATTTGGACTATTTAAAACCGCATGATTTTTTTCCTTATCGAGGAATGTTTACAGATGATTATTATCATTTTTCTGCATATGCCCTTACGGATATTATTGTCTATTATATCCCAACAGCCATTTTTGAAAAATTTATTTTATTGGATCAAAGTCGATTGTATCATGTTGCTAAAATACTGACAGAAATTATGGAACAACATGAAAAGCGAATTGCTATCATTACGACCAATTATGTAAAAGATAGAATCGAACAAACAATTGCCTATTTAATGATTTATTACGGGATCAATGCTCAAGACAGTGTAATCATAGATATTCCGGTCACACAAACCGAAATTGCTAAATTTTCGGGAACTTCAAGAGAATCGGTATCCCATATATTTAAAGAATTAAAAGATGACAATGTAATATCCTTTAATGACAACAAACAAATAAAAATTGAGCAACCCGAATATTTTTTAGATCGGTTAAAGTAATTGTATTCAATAAATGATAGGGCGGCCTACTTCTTAACATAAAAATAGCTTTTTCATAGTGAAAATGAGGCAGCCCCATCCCAACCTATCATTCTTTTTAAATAGTCCTAAGGTCAATGGCACCAGTTGCTATTTGGATTATACAGATAATGAACAAGATAAGGACAATCCCTGCAAAAATCCAATCAATTTTTGTCGATAATAATTTTCTTTTGTTTTCTTTTTGAACCCATGCAAACACGAAGAATCCGGCGGCAAAGATAAACATTGTTAATAAGAAATACTGGATCCCTGATGCAATTGTAACCCAAACCACAAAGACACTGGATATGATCCCTAAAATAATATTCTGAACTCTATTTTTTGTCCCTGATTCTTCGCCTAATGAGAATTTTAATTGATAAAAGGCGACTAACCCATATGGCAGCAAAATAGCTGAAGCTGAAAGGGAATACATAAAATTATAGGCACTGTCATTAATTAAAAAAGTGAATAAAAAGATTTGGATTAATAAATTTGTTACGAGAAGAGCAGCAGTCGGTGCACCATTTTCGTTCACTTTTGTAAACAGCCGCGGGAAGTTTTTGGACTGTGCTGCTCGATATGGAACTTCTCCCGTATACATGGTGGTAGCAAGCCAGCAGCCAAGAATGGAGATAATAACACCGATATTTATTATAATGGCACCGGGTTTTCCAATAATATGTTCAAGTACATGTGCCATTGACGGTTTTGGTAAATCGGCCAATTCATTTTGAGACATAACACCAAAGGATAGGATGGTAACTAGAGCATATAGGATTAGAACGGATGTAAAGGCAATTAATGTTGCCTTCCCGACATCTTTTGCCTTTTTGGCACGACCGGAATAAATGATTCCTCCTTCTACACCAATAAACACCCAAACCGTTGTTAACATCACATTTTTCACTTGTGAGGCAACAGATCCGAATTCAAAATTCCCGGAAGCTGTTCCCCAAAAATCTAATGAAAATACATCAAATTTAAAAGCAAAAATAACGACAATAATAAACAAAATGATGGGGATAATTTTTGCAACCGTTACAATAAAATTGACGAAGGAAGCGGTACCCGAACCCTTAATCGTTATATAATGAATAATCCATAATGTGATGGAAGCGCCTAATACTGAATAAATATTCTGACCGTCTCCAAAGGTATCAAAAAAATAGCCCAGTGCACTAAAGGTTAATGTTCCGAATGCGACATTTCCCATTAAAGCAGATAACCAATATCCCCATGCCGCATTAAACCCCATATAATCACCAAATCCTTCTTTGGCATAGCTATAAATTCCAGCGTCTAATTCGGGAAGTTTTTCACTTAAATTTTTAAAAGAAAAGACAAGGGTCCCCATCCCAATTCCAGTAACAAGCCAGCCAGCAATAATCGCCCCCGGGGCAGCTTGCGAGGCCATATCAGATATTAAATTGAAAATCCCTGCACCAATCATCGAACTAATGATGACAGCGGTTAAAGAACCAAGGTTTAGCTTTTTTTCCGATCCCATAAGAATTCCTCCTGGTATGCACTAGCATAGTAAAGAGTATGAGAAAATCTTTCCCATACTCCTCTCACTTTGGATTTTCACCTTATTTAGAATCTAAGTGATAGACAGCTTAATCCGCCATCAATTTTTCTGAATTCTGAAGTATCGACCACTAATACTTTATAGCCGAGGTCTTCAATGGCTTTTTGGACAGTTGGATATCCTTCCGGCACTAATACATAGTCATTCACCCAAATGCAGTTTGCTCCATATGCTTCCTCTACTGAGACAATGATTTTATTATACTTTTCAAATTCTGGAGAAGTTAAAAACTCGCCAGCTACTAATAGATTATTATTTTCTAGATAGGCTAAACCAGTTTTCAAATGCAATACTTCTTTTAATGGAACGATAGAGCCTGTTAATCCGTATTTTTCAAGGATAGCGATCATTTGCTCTGCACCCTCGCGGTTCGTACGGGCACTTTCACCGATATAGAAATGATCGTTAACCATCATAATATCGCCGGCTTCTATAGTTCCCGGTTCTTTTATGTATTCGATATGTTCATAGAATTTACTTAAGGCAGTTTGTAAATCTTGTAAAGCTGATTCATTTCTTCTCGTTTCAGCACCTGGGCGAGTGATAATGACACATCTTTTCGTACATAAGGCAACATCTTCTACAAAACAAGAGTCAGGAAATTCATCATTTGGTTCAAGCACTGTTACATCCACACCAGTTTTTGTCAAGGCGCTTACATATAGCTCATGTTGTTTCAGTGCGAGATTATAATCCGGTTTTCCTAAGTCTGCACTACTAATACCTTCCACTACTGATTTTGATGGAACTCTTACAATTACATTCTTAAACATACTAGAACCCTTCTCTCAAGATATTTTTATTTAGAAACACTAATGATTTCTTCTACTTTATTGTAGAGTTTATTAGCAGATAATATTGTGAGAATTTCCGTAATACTAGAAGGTAATTTTCAACACTCCAACTGTAAGGATGCTCACAAAATTCACCAAATAAATGAAAGAAATGGTTACCTTGAAATAAACTTATATATTTGAATAACCTTCAATAATCAACGGATCTAGTTTCTATTGAATCTTCTCACCATGAATACGACAACCCAAAGGATTACACCAGTTAGTAGAGACGCTAACCAAGTAAATGGGAAGCTTGGGCCGAAGTGAGGTATGAACCTTCCTACTACAATAACAACTCCCATTGATAAGGCAGCGGAAATTCCTACTTTCAGCATATTTTTCTTTTCATTCGCACTTTGATTAAACAAAGAATTTTGAATAACCCTAAAGATAAACCATACCTCAAATAGGACAAAAGCCAGAATAATAGCCAGCATAATAAGTGATGAGAATGGGAAAACGATGTTTTCTACATTCCTAAATTTGGAGACTATTAGAATAGTGATACCTCGGGCTATCATCATCCAACTAATCAGATTAAAGACAATTCCCAATATAAAAGGAATCACTTTTCGTTTCTTTTCTTTTGGAAGGTTTTGAATAATTTCATCAGCATAACGTTTAGGGTCATCACCGAAAATATCCCGTGCAGTTTTCCCTTCCTGTTGCCCGTCAAGCAAGTGGTCTAACATTTCCATTAGAACTTCTTCAGAGTATTGTTGAGACAGAGATAGATTCAAACGGATATAAATTAACATATCACTATAGTATTGTTTGTTCTCTGGGGTCAGAAGCTCACGTTTTGCATTATTCTCCTCAATCAAATGTTTTTCCTTCACGGTAAATTCCTCCCATTGAATATATGATTAATAGGTTTTGCAATTTGAATCCACTCTGAAGCAATGGTATCAAGCGCTTCTTTTCCTTGCTCGGTTAAATGGTAGTACTTTCGGTTTGGCCCAGAGTCTGAGGGTTGCATTACCCCACGAATAAGACCATTTTTTTGTAACCTCAGTAAAATAGGATAAACGGTGCCCTCGCTTATATCGCCTAAACCTTCTTCTTGGAGTTTTTTTGATAATTCGTAACCATACACTGGTTTCTTTTCGATTACTGCTAACACACAACCATCCAATATTCCCTTTAATAATTGACTTCTTAAGGACATGTATAGTTTTCCTTTCATTTAAAAATCACACCTGTATTATGTAAAACAAGATAGCGAATTAAAAAAGAAGCTACTATGCTTTACCAAGTAGTTGTTACTATATTAGCTTTTTATCTTCTCATCTGTCAATATATAGAATAAATAATAAAGTAGTGATGATCTATCTACACCAGACAGTAAATGGAACAAGGTTTGCTAGGGTAACTCATCCCTCCTTTTAGGATATTCCAAAATTTACATAAAAATAGAGTTTATGGCCATGGTAGTATTTTGTTTTCTATCATTTTTTGGCAAAATAAACAATAAATGTAAAACGTTCAAATATGTTGGTGATTTATCTATTAAACATTGTGTTAGAAAGTATATGGATAGAATAAATAATAAACGGAGTGATGATATGAAAAAGGAAAAGCAACCATATGAGGAAACGCAACCTTCCGAGAAAATGCCACCATTTAATGATGCAATAGACTATTTTAATACGATAGAGGGTAATGTAGGGGACCCAAAAAACGCTAATCTTAAGAAAGTACCAAAGCCAATTAGGTTAATAGGATATTTTATTATTTTTTTCTTTGTAGTAGCATTTTTACTGATTTTAATTTTAAGTATAGTGAAATAACTAATTACCAATGGCAAGGTATTTAAGCTATGTCTACTTTGCACCCTTATGGCAGCAACGCTGATACTAAGTCTTTATCGTTGTTTAGAAAACACTTTTATCCATCATTAAACACCTAATTAAAAATGCCAGTCATTTTTTCCTCGATTTGTTGGTGATTTTTCTTTTTTCAAGATCCAGCCAGTGTGGGATTCTTTAGGGCATAATGTATTATAATGTAGAACTAAGATAATGCTCTCACAAAATTAAAAGTAACAGATATACAGGAGGATTTTATGAATAAGGAAACAAAGATGTTGTCACTTGAACAAAGTAAAGAAATACTCAATACATTAAAAGCCCGTTTTGAGAAAAACATGAATCGTCATAAAGGGCTTGAATGGGACAAAGTACAGGCCAAGCTAGAAGCAAATACTGAAAAACTATGGTCGCTCTATGAAATGGAAAGAACTGGTGGGGAACCCGACGTTATTGGTCTCGATAAACAGACGGACGAATATATTTTTTGTGATTGTACAGCGGAAAGTCCTAAAGGTCGCAGAAGTGTTTGTTACGACCGTGAAGCACTGGAATCAAGGAAACAGCATAAACCACAAAACAGCGCTATGGATATGGCTGCTGACATGGGCATTGAGATCTTAACAGAAGAACAATACCGGGAGCTGCAGAATCTGGGAAGTTTCGATACTAAAACATCGAGCTGGGTGAAAACCCCTGCAACTATTAGAAATCTCGGTGGGGCCATCTTCTGTGATCGTCGCTACGACACGGTCTTTGTGTACCACAATGGAGCAGAATCATATTACGCAGCCAGGGGTTTCCGTGGATCTCTAAGGATCTAAATTTAAAAGGAAAATACATAAATAAAACTAACCGGGACCTCATGTGTTCTACATTCATACCCTTACATGTTTTAAAAGAACAAGCAGGCTAATTGAACTGCACCCCAATTGTTAGACACGATCTAACAGTTGGAGGTGCAGCAGTGGACGTTGGTCCCTTTTTTATCATTTTTTATAAATATGTGCGAGTGAAGGCAAAAAAACTATAGTTCGCTTTCACTGTTGAGAACAAGAAGCTGTCCTGCCAACAAATGACGCTAATTGAATCTTTTATTTATTCATCCGCTAGTCGGTAACCTACTCCGATTTCAGTTAACAAATATCTGGGTTGAGCTGGTTCTTTTTCAATTTTTCTTCGCATATTTGCCATAAATACTCGGACTGACAATGTATCATTGCCATTCGTATCTCCCCAAATCTCCCCTAGAATGAATTTATGTGTTAATACCTTTCCCGCATGTTTTGCCATCAAAACCAATAATTTATATTCCAAAGGCGTTAAGTGAATTTCATCATTTGATAAAAAAACATGGCGTCTTTCATAATCAATTTTCAATTCTCCGACAGTAAACATGGAACTCAATTCCTGCTGATTAGAGATACTAGTAGGAATTAAATGACGCAAAGCAACCCTCAGTCGTGCGAGCAGTTCGGGCAAACTAAAAGGTTTTGTTAAATAATCATCTGCACCAGAATCTAAAGCTCGTACTTTTTCTTTTTCTTGCCCTCGTGCCGATACAACAATAATAGGTGCTTTTGTAAATTTTCTTAATTCGGTAATCACATCAATCCCATCAATATCTGGAAGTCCTAAATCCAGAATAATGATTTCTGGACGATGGGATGCGGCTAAAGAAATAGCGGTTTTACCCGAATCTGTTTCAATGTATTTATAACCATTTGCATTTAATGAAACACAAATAAAATTTCTAATCGATTTGTCATCTTCAACCACAAGAATTGCTGGCTTATTTTCCATATGTATCATCCTTTACTGGTAATTTAAATCGAAGAGTTGCTCCGCCCTCTTCATTGTTAAAAGCAGAAATTACTCCACCGTGAGCGGTAATAATCGATTTACAAATGGAAAGACCTAACCCGATGCCACGCCCTGAAGAAGTAGTGAAAAATCGATTAAAAATCACAAACAGATTTTCATCGGGAATGCCATTTCCGTTATCAGCTACTTCGAAATAAACAAAATTATCTTTAAGAAAGGCTCTCACTTTAATAGTGGAATGAGGTGGTGTATATTTAATGGCGTTATCAAGTAAGTTTATCAATACTTGTTTGATTAATATTCCATCCATTGGAATCATTATAGGTTCGTCTGGAATAGTTATTTTTATTTCATGATGAATATCAAGTTTTTTTATTCTAAAGACTGCCTCACTAACGACTTCCTCCACTAATTCCATATTTTTATTAATTGAAACGTTACCATCATCCATCCTGGTAATGCTTAATATGTTTTCAACTGAATGGATAAGCCATTTAGAATCCTCGAAAATATCAACTAGTAATTGTCTCTTCACATCTTTTTCAAGTATTTCTCCGTGTTCGAGTAAAGTAGTAGTAGATCCTAAAATTCCTGTTAAAGGTGTACGTAAATCGTGCGATACTGAACGAAGAAGATTACCTCGAAGTTTTTCTCTTTCCATTTCTACTTGGGCTTTCTGTTGTTTTTTTGAAATTTTTTCGCGTTCCATTGCTAGCGCAAGGTGCATAGAAATGGCTTCGACAAAACTTTTTTGCTCAATGGTTAAAGTAGAATTCAAGCAGGTAATCCCAATTACCCCGAGACTCTCGTCAAGTCCTTTAATCGGAAAATAGGTTACATTCTTTGTTTCTAACGATTTATTTGTTTGGATTGTTTTTCTTATTGCATCGCTATTATAAAAAATTTGTTCATTCTTATCTGTTTTTAATATGAAAGGTTCACTCAGTCCGTTCGATGATTTTAACGCAGTAATGAAAACAGAATGATTGATGGACTCAAGTATCTTTTTCGCACCAATTTCTAAGATTTGGTCTACGTCTGGTGCTTGGAGTAAATTTTTACTGATCTGATAAAGAATTTGTGTTTGTTTTTCACGAATGGAGGATAAACTTGCCTCTTTCTTCACCTTTGTTGTCAATGTACTTGTGATAATCGCGGCAATCAACATAATAGCAAATGTTATGGGATAGTCTGGTCGATAAACAGCGAGAGAGTAAAAAGGCATAGTAAAAAAGAAATTAAAATCCAATACCCCGATTATTGATGCAATTATTCCATAGAAATAACCTTCTGTAAATTTTGAAACTAGCAAAACACCTAATATGAAAGTAATGATTATATTGGTTTCAGTTATTCCTATATATTTGAAGAATAAAGATAGGAAAGTAATTAACATCATGATCATGACCATCACACCGATATTCCATGTGATATGTTTCAATTGCTTCATTCATATCATCCTTCATGTTTTGATATTATTATCTAATAA
>NZ_JBALNY010000121.1:0-1967 GCF_036962145.1 Bacillus sp. JJ1764
GTAGATCTTGGTGTCCGTGGATTTGTTCCGGCATCTCTAGTAGAAAATTACTTTGTTGAGGATTTCAGTGATTATAAAGGAAGACAGATGACTTTTAAAATTGCGGAACTTGATAAAGATAAGAATCGTCTAATTCTTTCTCATCGAGCTGTTTTAGAAGAAGAAAAGGTAAAACAAAAGCAAAATCGCCTTGACTCTATTGAGGTGGGGCAAGTGATTGAAGGTACTGTTCAAAGAATTACGGATTTTGGGGCATTCGTTGATATTGGTGGAATTGATGGACTTGTGCATATTTCACAATTATCCTATGAACACGTAGACAAACCAACGGATGTCGTTCAAGAAGGACAAAAAGTGCAAGTAAAAGTATTAAGCGTTGACCGCGACAATGAAAGAATTTCCCTTTCCATCAAAGAAACATTGCCTGGACCATGGTCCAATATTTCTGAGAAGGCTCCAAAAGGTTCTACATTAACTGGAAAGGTTAAACGATTAGTTTCATACGGAGCGTTTATTGAAGTATTTCCTGGTGTTGAAGGACTTGTGCATATTTCTCAAATTGCGCATAAACACATTGGAACTCCACATGAGGTATTAAAAGAAGGACAAGAAGTGTCTGTTAAAGTCCTTGATGTGAACGAAAATGAACAGCGTTTATCATTAAGTATTAAAGACCTGCTTGAAAAAGATGTGGAAGAAAAAATAGATTATGAACTTCCTGAAGAAACAAAAGGTTTTCAACTAGGGGAAGTTATTGGCGATAAATTAAAGAATTTAAGAAAATAATGGTGATGAACTTGTCTAGATCCGAACGTAAATGGGACCACATTCGTTTTGCTCTGGAAACCGGGCAACAACCTTCTTCTGCTTTTGATGACATAAAATTTGTTCATCAAAGCTTACCCAATATTAGTGTGTTCGATGTTCGATTAGACCAATCAATTGGCGAACTTTATTTAAGTTCGCCAATTTTTATCAATGCAATGACCGGTGGCGGTGGTGAAAAAACGTATCAAATAAATAAGGACCTCGCTAAAACGGCTAAAGAAACGGGTCTTGCCATGGCTGTCGGTTCTCAAATGGCTGCGGTTAAAAATAAAAATGAACGATATACGTTCGAAATAGTCAGAAAAGAGAACCCAAATGGAATCATTCTTGCCAACATTGGCAGTGAAGCAACGGGCGAAGAGGCACGAACAGTCATTGAAATGGTGCAAGCGAATGCCTTGCAAATACATTTAAATGTTATTCAGGAATTAGCAATGCCGGAAGGGGATCGAGATTTTAAAGGTGCTCTAAACCGGATTGAGACAATTGTCAATTCCGTAAACGTCCCTGTAATCGTTAAAGAGGTTGGATTTGGAATGTCTAAGGAAACTGCTGCTGCTTTATCATCCGTAGGTGTATCTATCGTGGATGTAGGTGGTTTTGGAGGCACCAATTTCGCCGAAATTGAAAATAAACGCAGGAATAAGGCACTCTCCTATTTTGCAAAATGGGGCATAACCACGCCTGTCTCAATTGTAGAGGCAATGGCTGGAGGTCCTTTATTTGTGATTGCATCAGGCGGCATTAAGGGTGCAGAAGACATTGTTAAGAGCATTGCTTTAGGTGCAGATGCAGTCGGAATGGCGGGCTATCTATTACGTATCCTAGTTGAAAAGGGACTGGAACATTTAATTGCCGAAATTGAGAACCTTCAACAAGAAGTGAAAATGATTATGACAGCGCTTGGGGCAAAACGAATGGCTGATTTAAAAAGAGTACCATTAGTTATCACTGGAGAAACGTATCAATGGTTAACTCAAAGAGGTATTGAAACTAGTTCCTATAGCAGACGCTCCATATAAATGCTCCCGGAAAAAACCGGGAGTTTTTTTCGTGTGCACCCGGCATGGGTGCAGTCTCTAGGGTGAAAGTCCCGAACCACGAAGGCAGTAGTAGTGGTTAGCTTAACGCAAAGGTGT
>NZ_JBALNY010000122.1:0-6016 GCF_036962145.1 Bacillus sp. JJ1764
CACGAACGATTTTTCACCTTCCCCTGTCTGAAGTGCTCAGACAAAATAAAAAGTCCAATTCACTGTTGAATTGGACTAAAAATTTTAAATGGAAATTTAGTTTTTTTGTCTAAAAGTCCATGCTCATTGATTAATGATTGTAGCTTCTAGATTTTGGTTTACCGCTGTTCCGTTTTTCTCCGCTGCGAGGCTTTGCGGACGGTTTTTTTCTGCGGTCAGAGTAGCCGCGGGAATCATCTTTCCGACGACGATCTCCTCCACGATCATTTGGCTTTCTGTCCTTTCTAGAAGGAAGAGGCTGTTCTTCTGTCAACTTCACTGGAGTCGTATCCGGCTCTTTCGTTAACATTTTTAACACAGCTGCTACAACAGTTTGAGCATCATTTGTTTCCAATAGCTCTTCTGCGGCTGCTTTATAATATTGAAGATTATTGGCTTCAATCGTTTGTAGGATTTTATCCACTACCGCACGTTGCTGACCTTCAAGTGCTTCATCAAGGGTCGGCGGCTTCATTCTTTCCATTTTACGTTTGGTTGTTTTTTCAACAACAAACAAATACGGCTTTTCACGTGGTGTAATGAATGTCAACGCAACACCCGCTTTTCCGGCACGTCCTGTACGGCCGATACGGTGCACATAACTTTCAGGGTCTTGTGGAATATCAAAGTTATATACGTGTGTAACGCCTGAAATATCAAGGCCTCGAGCCGCTACATCAGTGGCAACAAGAACATCGATTGAGCCTTCTTTAAACTTGCGTAATACAGATAAACGCTTCGCTTGGCTTAAATCACCATGAATTCCTTCTGCAGTATAGCCTCTTAGATTTAATGCTTCAGATAATTCATCAACACGGCGCTTGGTCCGTCCAAAGATAATCGCTAACTCAGGTGATTGGATATCAAGAAGTCGTGTCAACACATCAAATTTACTTTTTTCCTGCACTTCTACATAATACTGGTCAATCAAAGGAACAGTCATTTCCTTCGTTTTCACACGAACGATTTGCGGGTCCTTCATGAACTTTTCAGCAATTCTTTGAATTGGACCAGGCATCGTTGCTGAGAATAACAACGTTTGGTGTTGCTCTGGAATTTCCTTCAAGATTGATTCAATATCCTCGATAAATCCCATATTTAACATTTCATCAGCTTCATCCAGAATAACTGTTTGAACATGGTCAAGACGAATCGTTTTTCTGTTGATATGGTCAAGTAAACGTCCTGGAGTCCCGACAATAATATGTGGGGCCTTTTTTAACGACCGGATCTGACGGCCAATATCCTGTCCACCATAAATTGGTAGTACGCGAACTCTTTTTCCTGCACCGATTTTATAAAGTTCCTCAGAAACCTGAATGGCTAGTTCCCTTGTTGGTGCAATGATAATCCCTTGAATGGCTTCCTGTTTTAAATCAATTTTCTCTACCAATGGAATCCCAAAAGCAGCAGTTTTTCCTGTTCCGGTTTGCGCTTGACCGATCACGTCTCTATTTTCCATGCTCAACGGAATTGTTTCTGACTGGATTGGGGTTGCTTCCTCAAAACCCATTTTGAGGACGGCTTTTAACGTAGCCTGGCTAATGCCTAATTCTTCAAACTTCGTCAATGTTTTCATTCTCCTTCATCTATTTAAAAATATTTTTCATAATTAGTGCTAAATCTATTCTCCCGAATCACCATAAAGAGATATGTTTATTTTACCAAAAAAAAGACATTCTCCAAAGGAGTATGCCTCATAACATTAATCTTTAGACACATAGTTAATAATAATACCATTTCTAATCCTATAAAGCAATAAAGACCCCGTTTAACATGATAAAAATTCCAACACCTCAACGAATAATGTTTCATTATCCTTGCAATGGCAAATATGGTGCTTTGAACCCTTGATATAGGTCAACTTCTTTTTTTCCGAGCCTATGGTTTGAAATAAATATTCCGCACTTTTCGGAGGAACAATTCCGTCACGATCTCCTTGAGCAATTAAAGTAGGAATTTTAACCTGGGGCAAAACCGGCTTAATAAATGCAACCAACTTACGGAATTGAATGGCCGCCGCTAGAGGCGTTTCTGTTAACTTGATTTTATATCGTAAAAACAGCTCATTTTTTTGAAGATTCCCGTTTACAAGATCTTTTAGCATTACTCTAAGATCACTGGCAAGCTGACGAGGATGAAAGTAATAAGCCGCAGCACTCAGTAAAATCAGCTTGTCCACAGGATATTGGGCCGCAAGAAAACTGGCAATCATTCCGCCCATGGAAAAACCTATTACATACACCTCATCACAGGTTGCGATCAGCGACTTTAGTTCTTCCTCTGCATGATGGATCCATTGCTGATAATGAATCCCCTTCAATGACAGCACTTCGCCATGCCCCGGAAGTGTCGGCACTCGGAAATCCCAATCTGTCTTTTCTTTTAAAAAAGTAACCAACGGCTCCACCTCATAGGGTGCCCCGGTGAAGCCATGAATACATAAGCAGCCAATCATCCTTAACACCTGCCCAATAAAGGCTATTTTTGTATAGCCTTCACGACTTCTTCCAATTTCATGCCGCGGGAAGCTTTGACAAGAACTAACGTCTGTTCATTTACAAAACCTTCTAATGTACCAATCAGCTCTTTTTTATCTAAAAAGGCAAAAACGCGTTCTTCTCCTAGTACCTTTTTCGCACCTTCTGCAATGTGGCTGCCTAATTTACCATAAGTAAACAATTTATCAATCTTTTCAGGATTTAATCCTTCACCGATTTGCAGATGATACTGCTCTTCCTGTGGACCAAGTTCAAGCATGTCACCAAGAACGAGAATCTTCTGCTCGTATCCTTGAAGATTTGAGACTAATTCAATAGCCGCCATCATGGAAGTAGGACTCGCATTATAAGCATCATTAATGACTTTTTCTCCGCGCTTCCCTTCCACTAGCTCCATTCTCATATTTGTTAGTTTGATTCCTTGTAGGCCCTCGGTCATCTGTTCAAACGGAATAGAAAAATGATGGGCAATCAACATAGCTGCCAACGTATTTAAGATATTATGAGTTCCCAATACAGGCAGATCAAATGTTTCTTCGGAAGCATTGATTTTAAACCGATTCCCCTGCTCAAGCTGAATAATTTCTGTCGGGAATAAATCATTTGTATCGTTTCTACCAAATGTTTGCACCTGAACTTCACCTTGATACGCGTGAATTCGTTCCATCAACAGCGGCTCGTCCCCATGCAGGACTGCCAATCCGCCATTTTGAAGTCCCTGCAAAATTTCCAATTTAGCCTCAGCAATCCCTTCACGGGAGCCAAGGTCTAGTAGATGAGACTCCCCAATGTTCGTAATGACAACGGCTTCCGGACAAGCAAGCTTTGTCAGAAATTCTATTTCCCCTTTAGCACTCATTCCCATTTCAAGGACAGCGATTTCCGTGTCTTCATGTAAGCCAAGAATTGTCAAAGGAAGACCGATATGGTTATTAAAATTACCTTCTGTTTTTTGGACTTTATATTTAAGAGAAAGCAGGCTTGAAGTGATATCCTTCGTTGTCGTTTTTCCGTTACTTCCCGTAATCCCTACTACTCTAATCGGCAGCTCCTGCCGATACTGGCGTGCTAATTCCTGTAGGGCCACCATGCAGTCGTCCACTATTAATATTGGCAGATCTTTAGGAGGGTTAGGTACATCTTTTTGCCAAAGAGCGGCAGCTGCTCCTTTTTTAATTGAATCTACTACATATTTGTGCCCATCCACATGTTCACCCTTAAATGGGATGAATAAATTACCTTCTTCGATTTTTCGGGAATCAATACATACTCCCGTAATCATTGTGTCTGCAAACGGGGTCACTTCATTTTGGGCCTGAACCATTTCAGCAATCCTTGTTAAAGATCGTTTTATCATTAATTGACGTCCCCCTTCCATTCTTCTTTTCAGAAAACAAACACGGCTTGAGGCCGTGTTATTCATTTTCTAAAACGTGAACTTAATCTTTTGTTTTACATCATGTCTCTCTTTAGCAAGCTGGACAAGACGCTTGATTAATTGTGGGTATTCCACACCAGTATGCTTCCAAAGCAACGGGAACATGCTAAATGGGGTGAATCCAGGCATCGTGTTTACCTCATTAATCAAAGCCTTTCCGTCTTTTGTTAAAAAGAAGTCAGCCCGAACAAGTCCTGAACAATCCAACGCCTTAAAAGCTTTAATGGCCATTTCCTTGATTTGTTGGTATTCTTCCTCCGTAATGTCGGCCGGAATGATCAAAGCCGTATTTCCATCTTCATATTTCGCCTTATAATCGTAGAAGTCTTTCTTCGGTACAATTTCACCTGCAACCGAACATTCAGGTTCATCATTTCCTAAAACCCCGACCTCAATTTCACGGGCTTCTACACCCTCTTCCACAATCACTTTGCGGTCAAATTGAAAAGCCTCTGCAAAAGCTGTTGCCAATTCCTCACGATTTCGGCATTTACTAATCCCTACACTTGAGCCAAGATTGGCTGGCTTCACAAAGCAAGGATAGCCCAGCTCCGCTTCTACCTTAGAATAAGTCTCTTCTTGAGTTTTTTCCCATTCACTTTTGATAAAAGAAACGTAGTTAACTTGCGCAAGACCTGCTTGAGCAAAGATGTTTTTCATAATGACTTTATCCATTCCTGCGGCAGAGGCAAGGACACCATTTCCAACATACGGCAAGTTTAATAGTTCTAACAGTCCCTGTACTGTTCCGTCTTCACCATTTGGTCCGTGCAGTAATGGAAAAATGACATCAAGAGCTCCGTCCTGTTGTGATTCTGTTTGGAAAAGCGCTGGTGCCAAAGCAGTGGGTGCAAGGGATGCCTCGTCAGCAAATTCGAGTTCCTTCACTGCTTCCACTGGTCCTGTTAGTTGAGGACCCTTAATCCACCGACCTTCTTCATTTATGTAAATCGGATGAATATCAAATTTGTCGTGATCCAATGCCTTGATCACCGCTAGTGCCGTTTGTAATGATACGCGGTGCTCAGCAGATTTTCCTCCATATAGTAAACCTAATTTTGTTTTCATAGGTGATACCCTCCATATTCTCATTCATTGTTTATTTTAACACTTTACTAAAGAAGATAGGAAATTCAGCCGTATCTTTTTTCTATCTAATTTATGAATAATACAGCTTGCTTAAAAACAAATCTATCGGAAATTTGTCATGATTTTCAACAATGGTAGGATATTTTTTCCTGTAATATGTTAATAGACTATTAAAAATGGAGGTGACATAAATGACGGGATCATTTTTTTCAATCTTAGTGATTGGATTTATTCTCGGAATCAAGCACGCGATTGAGCCTGACCACGTGATTGCCGTTTCAACCATAGCCAGCCAATCTAAAAGTATAAAGAAATCTTTATTTGCCGGTGTTTTTTGGGGAATTGGCCACACTTCAACATTGTTGATCTTCGGTATGTTTTTGATCCTCGCAAAAAATACAATAACCGATAAAATGGCGATGAGCCTTGAATTCCTCGTAGGTATTATGCTAGTTACGCTAGGCGTTTCAAGTCTGTTATCGATTGTTCACCATAAGCATCACCCGCATCCACATGAACGAACAAAAGGAAAACGTTCAAACGGTAAATCGTTTTTTATTGGATTTGTTCACGGGCTTGCCGGTAGTGCCGCCATGGTTCTCTTAACGATGAGCACCGTATCCACCATTTGGCAGGGTGCTTTGTATATTCTAATTTTTGGCTGCGGAACAGTCATTGGAATGCTTAGCTTCTCCACCGTAATCGGGCTGCCATTCGTATTAACATCCGGTAAAAAAATCAACCACCATTTAAACTATCTTGCCGGTGTCATCAGTATTGTTTTCGGAATTTATTATATGTATAACTTGGGTGTCACGGAAGGCCTGTTTTCGCTTTGGTTATCGTAAATTCTGCCCCTAATTTTAGGGGCTGTTTTTTTAAAAAAGCTCTACCCTGAAATAACTGTGGATAACTTTACTTTAGCAGTTAATTCATTTATTGATGTGCA
>NZ_JBALNY010000122.1:6021-10759 GCF_036962145.1 Bacillus sp. JJ1764
GCGCTTGCGCCTGCGGGTCTCCCCTAAAAAAAGAAATCTCCCCGGGATGGAGAGATTTACATTAGATTCAGCTTCCATTCTTTCGTTTTTCTATCAAAAATAATTTTCGCATGAAATGGCTCATTCAAAATATTCTGATATTCATCGTACATATCATCCATATTTGCAAAATCCCCCATCACCCAGACAGGAATTTCTACCCGGTTTCGCTGGACATCGGCAGCCCGTAAAGAAATACAAATTCCCTCCTTAAGAAAGGGTGTTAACGATAACAGGATTTCTTTATTAACCGGCGGATATGTACGTTTTTTTCTTAACCCCAGCAGTGACTTTTCCGGCTTCAGTTCACCCATTTTAGAAGCAATTACTTCACTAAACAGGTAGAAAAAATCCTTAAAACTTCGATAATACGTTTTATTAAACCAGCCATCATCATGTGCCAGATAGACAAACCGGTTATCAAGCTTTTTATAAAACGGAGATTTCAAATGCTGTTTATGGTGACCAAGATAAAGCAATTCTGCCATTTCCTGCCCCGATAATTCATTTAGGACTTCTTCTTCAGTAAAATCAATCCAGCAAAAATCTCCATAGCTATAAACATCTTCAGCAGCCAATCTGTTAATTCTGTCTTCAGGGCAATATTCTAACAGTGTGTGCCTGTTAAAATCAGCATCATCAAAGCGGTGTTTTAATAAAAGTAAGTGGTTTAAGGAACCCGCAAAAGTGGCTGCAAATTCATCGAATTCAATACCGTAGGATAACACATACTGGTCCGTTTGATTTAGATGAATATAAATTAGATCCCGTATGTCCTGATGATGCTTTTTCACAGCAAAACTCCTCCGATCAACCACATATATTTTAACCTTTTTGAAAGTTTCCATTAAACTTCCAGATATTTTTATTCATACTCAATTATTTTATCAAATAATAGGATAAATTGCTTATTTCATTTTTTTTACAAATAAATTGCAGATTTATCAGACTAAATACAATTCCTCTTTATTCAATTTTCGAGGATAATATACACATACTATAATTAAGTTACTTCTACCTCTCTATTTTATTATATAGAATTTCTACGAAAGGAGGATGAGCCAGTATGATTAAAAATATGTCGCATGAAGAACTAAGCCTTCAGATTATTCGGACCCTTACCGAAAATAAAAAAGAAGAATTTGATCCGATTCTCGAGGAATTGCAGCCCTATGATGTGGCCGAAATATATAAGTCATTGCCAGAACAGCACAAGCCAAGATTTCTATTATTTTTAAAATTTGATGTTTTGGCTGACCTCATGGAGGAGCTCGAAAAAGAGGAGCAGCTAGAATTATTAAACATGCTGGGAATTGAAAAATCCAGCAAAGTTTTAAACCTTATGGATAATGATGATTTAGCTACACTGCTTCATGAATTATCCCCTAAAAAAAAGGATTCGCTGCTTTCAGAAATGAAGATAGAGGAATCTAATGCAGTAAAGGACATCATGAAGTACCCTCCGGAAACTGCCGGAAGAATTATGACCAATCGCTTCGTTTGGATTCGCACTTATTTCACTGTCAGAGAAGCAGTAGATAAGCTAAAATCATTTGCTGAGTTTGCGGAGTCGCTCAACTATTTATACGTCATCAATGAAGAAAGCAAGCTGGTTGGCGTTGTCTCTTACAGGGACTTGCTGTTGGCAGAGCTGCATGAAAAAATTAGCGATATTATGTATGAGCGGGTTATTTCTGTTACCGTCAAAACAGACCAGGAGGATGTAGCTAAAACGGTTGAACGGTACGACTTCATTTCCGTTCCGGTCGTGGATGAGCAAGATGTTCTCGTTGGAATTATTACTGTCGATGACGTCATCGATGTCGTGATAAAAGAGGCCAATGAGGATATTGAAAAACTGTCTGCATCCGGAAAAGCGATTGATTTTGAAACAAAGACACTTGTCGCAGCTGCAAGACGACTGCCTTGGCTGATTTTATTGTTATTCATCGGGCTTATTTCAGGCCGGATTATCAGCAGCTTCGAAGAAACCCTGCAAAAGGTGGTTGCTCTCGCTTTTTTTATGCCAATGATTGCTGGAATGACCGGAAACACCGGGACACAATCCCTCGCAGTAGTCGTACGGGGGCTAATCTCTCATGATATTGATAAAAAAGTGATCATTCGCTTAATTTTACGAGAATTAGGCGTTGGAATCTCCATTGGGTTGACCTGTTCCCTTTTAATCGCAATTATTGCTTATATCTGGCAAGGCAACTTGATCCTGGGCTTTGTAGTAGGATGTTCGCTTTTTTTCACGTTAATTATTGGTACTCTTGCCGGGACCATCATTCCACTAATGTTGTTTCGATTGCGAATCGACCCTGCCGTGGCATCTGGGCCACTGATCACAACATTAAATGATATCTTTTCGTTACTTACTTATTTCGGCATTGCCACCGCTTTTTTAAAGCATCTTATGTAAAATATATGAAACCTTTTATTGGTTTAAATCGTTATATTAATGGATGCTATGTAATTTTTTACCTTAGAAAAACGGGTGTGACAAATGAATAAACACATGAAAAAAGTGGAACGGTTTGATTGGGCCCTGACATTATTGTTATTTTTATTTTTTCTTATAAGCTGTGCTACTATTTATAGTGCGCAGGGCTCTGGCCAATACGGGGCCAATTTCTTATTTATGCAGATGGTCTGGTATGTCGTTGGGGCCTTGATTATTTCCGTAACCATTCTTTTTGACAGTTATCAATACAGAAAGCTCTCATGGATTTTATATGGCTTTGGTATATTTTTGCTGATTGCCGTTTATGTGGCTCCAGTATCCATCGCTCCGATTCGAAATGGGGCCAAAAGCTGGTTTGTCATTAGGGGGATCGGTCAAATTCAGCCTTCGGAATTTGTTAAAGTCTTTTTAATCTTGACCTTAAGCCGCATCATTGCCAGCCACCATGAAAAATATTTGGATAAGTCATTACAAACTGATTTTATGCTGCTAATGAAACTAGGCGTAGCCACCGCTGTGCCGCTTGGCTTGATCATGTTGCAGCCTGACCTTGGAACCGGGCTCGTGCTTTTGTCGATCCTAACAGGAATGATTTTTATATCGGGGATCACTTGGAAAATCATTTTACCCATCTACGGGTCCGGTGCATCATTGATGGCCCTGATCTTATATCTAGTGATTCAGAAGCCTGAGTTTCTGGAAAAATATGTGCACGTGAAAACCTATCAATTTAATCGAATTTATGCCTGGCTAGACCCCACAAACCATTCCACCGACTCGAGCTATCACCTAATGAAATCATTGACCGCAATTGGCTCTGGATTGTTGTCCGGCAAGGGATTTAATCAACGGCAGGTATACATTCCTGAAGCCCATACTGATTTTATTTTTAGTGTCATTGGGGAGGAATATGGATTTGTCGGCGGCAGTATTGTGATTGGCATGTACTTTTTATTAATTTACCATTTAATTAAGACTTCACTGGATACCAATGATCCGTTTAATGTATATATCTGTACCGGGATTATCAGTATGATTACCTTCCATGTTTTCCAAAACATCGGAATGACCATCCAAGTGCTCCCGATTACCGGCATCCCGCTGCCATTTATCAGCTATGGGGGCAGCTCATTAATGGGGAATATGTTTGCTATGGGCATCGTATACAGCATCCATTACCATCACAAGAATTATATGTTTTCAACAAAACAATCATTGAGTCAATGACCTTCTTTAGCAGCGCGGTCCGCTGCTTTTCCTTTTTATAAGGAATGGGAAATGAAGGCTCGCCATATATATTTCAATATGAGACAAACTATTATAAACTAGAAAGAGTTGAAAAAATTTTAAGTGTAGGTGTGTTATGACAGAATATATTTATAGCATTTTAGAGTTTCTATCCCAGTTAGGTTATTTCGGAATTGCCCTAGGCTTAATGATTGAGATTATCCCCAGTGAAATTGTGTTAGGTTATGGCGGGTACATGATTTCCCTTGGACACATAAATTTTGTCGGCGCCGTCATTGCCGGAACCATTGGTGGAACTATAGCGCAATTATTCCTGTATTGGGCCGGCTATTACGGCGGTCGTCCGTTTCTGGAGAGATACGGAAAATATGTGCTAATAAAAAAGAAACATATTGATGTCGCGGAACAGTGGTTTCATAAGTATGGAGCAGGAGTTATCTTTTCCGCAAGATTCATCCCTGTCGTCCGTCACGCCATTTCCATCCCGGCCGGCATCGCCAAAATGTCAGCCACCCGGTTCACCCTTTATACCGTAGCTGCCATTGTACCCTGGACCATCCTATTTCTTTATCTAGGAACCGTCCTCGGCAAAAACTGGTCCCATATCAAGGAATACGCCCAACCCTACGTCATGCCATTTATCATCGCTGCGATCGTAATAGCAGCCATTTACTTTATAATTAAAAGAACGAAGAAAACCACCGATTGAATGGTGGTTTTCTTAATTATAAGATCATTATAGTGCAATGAAGGGCACTTCTATAGAAAAAGCAATGGCTATGAACGACAGATTTACGGAAAGACTATTTCGATTTGTCTGTCACTACCACTTTGAACGACAGTTTTGCTGAACAGCCATTTGGATTTGTCTTTCAATACTGCTATGAACGACAGCCTTACTGAAAATTCAATTGGATTTGTCTTTCACTACCACTTTGAACGACAGGTTGACTGAAAAATCACTTGGATTTGTCTTTCAACCCT
>NZ_JBALNY010000122.1:10878-25880 GCF_036962145.1 Bacillus sp. JJ1764
GCTATGAACGACAGATTTACCCAAAAACCACTTGGATCTGTCTTTCACAAAAAAGGTAACTCTCATTTATATCCTTTTTCCGAATTTCTCTTTATTTTATCCACTTACACACCTTCCCTGGAAAACTTTCGTTGTGCCCAGGTATCCAGCTTCTTCACATGCTTCTTCCCAATCGTAAATCCATACACAATCAATAGCACAATAATCAGAGTAAACAAATCAACTTCCTGGGTGGCGGCAAAATTTACAATCCCCATTAACACCTGTGGGATGACTCCTGTTAATGCGAACAGTACGGTTGCCACCTTGAACCAAAAGCTTGATTTCAAGCCGTAACGCGCGTATAAAAGGAAGAAGGTCGAGGACCAGGCCAAGACTTCGAGACTTACTAAGATTACCCATTTGTTTTCAACAAGAAATTCCAACAACATTCCCTCCCTTATAAAAAAAAGCCAAGAAGAATCATCGTCAAAACGATTAATTCTCCCAGGCTTTTATCCTTCCGTGTACACAGAGAACATTCTGTGCGTTTTCTCTTGGACCAGACTGACTCAGGTAAGCCACGGAACCCTAGAAAACCATTTATTTTTATTTTTTAAAATGATATGGCAAGGTGGAAACAATGACATTTTTTTTGTAAAGCAAATACGTACGAATCAATAAACTAGATTGGTTGTGCAGGATGTGATGCCAGTTCTTCTTTGTAATAAATTGCGGGATCAGTACGGTAACTTGGTAGTTGTTCTCACTGGCCTTATTCTCAATTGTATCAATAAATTTCGATAAGGGTTGCAAAATACTGCGATAGCGAGATTGCAGAGTAATCAATCTGACTTCCGGATGCCATTGCTCCCATTTTTCCTCAAACCGCTTCTCATCTTCCCGATCAAAGGAAACATAGACTGCATATATTTGATCGGTTAACGATTTGGCATAATTAATGGAATTTTCCACGACCTTTGTGATTCCAGCGACCGGAACAATGATGACATTTCCATCAACTTGAATGGCCGGTGTTTGACAATCTACCCGGAGCTGTTCACTTACATCACTATAATGTTTATTAATTCTTAAAAACAGTAGAACGATCAATGGTAAGAAAATAAAGACAAACCAAACCTGGCTTAATTTCGTGATGAAAAAGATCATTAATACCGTGAAGGTGATTAAGGCACCGATTAGGTTCGCTGTTAGTTTGGTAATCCAGCCGCTTGGTTTCTCTCGAAGCCATTTTATGATCATCCCTGTTTGCGATAAAGTAAATGGAATGAATACCCCTACTGCATAAAGTGGAATAAGTGACTCCGTTTTCCCTTGAAAAGCAACAATCAACACAATCGATGCTAATCCCAACATGACAATCCCGTTCGAATAGCCTAGACGGTCACCACGAATGGTAAACATCCTTGGCAAATATTTATCCTTGGCCAAGCTAAACGCTAATAATGGGAATGCCGAGAAGCCGGTATTGGCCGCCAGCACCAGGATCAAAGCGGTTGAACCTTGGATGATATAGTACAGAATATTACGTCCAAACGTTTCTTTGGCAATTTGTGAGACTACAGTTTCATCATGTTTTGGAGAAACACCGTAGTAATACGCTAAAAAGGTGATACCGGCAAATAAAAATGCTAAAAGTGTCCCCATCAACACTAATGTTCTGGCCGCGTTTTTTGGTGCAGGGTCTTTGAAATTAGGAATGGCGTTAGAAATTGCTTCAACCCCTGTTAGAGCCGAACACCCTGAAGCAAAGGCACGCATTAATAAAAACAATGTGATTCCCTGGACTGGTGCACCAATTGGAGCATGTAATTCAGGGGAAATTTGTCCGGTTAAAATTTTATAAATTCCAACACCGATTAAAATAAATAAAATGATGACAAACAAATAAACTGGATACATCAAGATCGTAGCAGACTCCGTGAGCCCACGAAGGTTCAAAATCGTAATGATGAAGACTAGAACACTGGCTATTAAGACCGTATGGGCATGCAATGAGGGAATCGCTGATGTTATGGCATCGGTTCCGGCTGAGACACTAACAGCAACAGTAAGTATGTAGTCTACTAGCAAGGATCCCCCGGCAATCAAACCGGCCTTTTCACCAATATTCTCCTTCGATACGATATAAGCTCCTCCCCCTTGAGGGTACGAGTAAATGATTTGTCGATAGGATAAAATCAAAGCTGCTAATAAAAATAACACTCCCGCAGCAATTGGTATGGAATACCAATAGGCAATTGCGCTAATTGTAGCCAGCACAATGAGAATTTGCTCTGTTCCATAAGCGACAGATGATAAGGCATCTGAGGAAAGAATCGCCAGTGCTTTTAATTTGTTCAGTTTATGTTCGCCAAGATCGGTTGATTTTAACGGACGGCCAATCAATAATCTTTTAATAGAAGATAACACGTGATTCACCTACCATAAAGTAAAATTACCGATTGATTGTAACATAACCTAATAACAAAGTTGAAGGGGTTTCTTTGACAAATATAAGAAGATTTCAATTGATTAATGATGATAACGTTATCATTTCCTCATTCATAAAAAAACTGCATGGAAGCTTTTCCCATACAGTTTACTCTCGAGCCTTATCTATTATTATAAAAATCACATATAACAGCATGGAAATAAAGACAGAAATAGCTGCGGCTATATAGATGCTGCTATAGCCTAAGATATGACCGATTTGGCCAAAGATCATGGCCCCGATCCCTATTCCCAAATCAAAAAAAGAAAAGAAGGTGGCATTGGCCATACCTCTACGATGCGGAGAAGTTTTTTCTATAGACCAAGCCTGCAAGCCGGGCTGGACAATCCCAAAACCTAATCCATAAAGGCAAGCCGCCCCATAAAGCACTATACTATTCGGAAGCCAGGCTAATAAAACCATAGCAACCAGAACCAATAAAGTTCCAGGAATAAAAATGGCCTGATGCCCTTTTCGGTCATAAAGCTGACCGGCAAAGGCACGCGTCGCCATTAAAGAAAGAGCGTAAATCAAAAAGTAAAGCTGGATTCCAGCGATATGTTTTTCAGCTGTATAAAGCGGCAGAAATGAGGCAATTCCCCCAAATGTAACCGTAATAAAGAACATCAACATGGATGGTCTTACTGCACTTTTTTCATAAAGATCAAATATTGCCTTTGTTTTATCAGGCTTTTTTTCTACCCTTTTATATTTAATTTTGGAAGAAAGCGAAAGCGCAATAAGCCCTAATACTGAACAAATGATGAAAAACAGTTTAAATGTAAGTGTATCTGACAGAAGCAGTCCTAAAGAAGGACCAATGGCCATAGCAACATTACCGGAAAGACCGTAAAAGCCCATTCCTTCTCCCCTTCTAGCAGGAGGGATGAGGTCTGTTGCAATAGTTCCGGAAGCCGTGGTCGAAAGTCCCCAGCCTGCCCCTTGGACAACCCGCATGGCAAATAACAGAGCGATACTTGCCAAAAACCCAAAAGATCCTACGGAAAGGACAAAAATAGCTAAACCGGTCAAATAAACAATGCCTCTGCCTTTCGTTTCTAAGGCATGACCAGCAAAGGGGCGCAAGAGCAGGGATGAAAACGTAAAAATCCCTACGACAAAGCCAATCAACTGATCATTGCCTCCCAAGTCTTCAACAAATAAAGGGATCGTTGGTAAAGTCATTTGAAAGCCAAGAAAGATAAAAAAGTTGGCAAATACAATTAAAATGAAGTCTTTTGTCCAAATTTTATCCTTTACTAGTTGTTGTTCCATAGACGTCCTTCTTTCAATGCAAGTATGAAAAGCGTTCCTACATCACTGTAGAAACGCTTTTCTAAAAAAGTTACATTTCTTCTGGTGCTTCAATTCCCAATAGACGTAAACCTTCTTTGAGAACAACAGTCACACTGTAGACAAGCGCCAGACGAGCCTCGCGCTCTTCACTGTCTTCCAAAACCTTAACCTCGGCATAGTATTTGTTAAACACTTGAGCAAGGTCCACGATATATTTTGCCACTTGGGAAGGATCGTAATTCGCACAAGCACGTTTAATGGCATTAGAGAATTCCATTAAGAAACTGACCACTTTCCATTCTTTTTCCCAAGATGTTTGGTAATCAGCCGCCGAGCTTTCAGGTTGCCAATTTCCTTTTCGTAAAATGGAACAGGCACGGGCATACGTATATTGAACGTATGGGCCGGTTTCCCCTTCAAAACGAAGCATTTCCTCTAAAGAAAATTCTATATCGTTCATGCGGTTATTTTTCAAATCATGGAAAATGACGGCACCGACACCTACTTGCTCAGCTACTTTGTCCTTATTAGGCAGCATTGGGTTTTTCTCTTCTATGTTATGTCGAGCCATCGCTATTGATTCATTTAAGACTTCTTCCAGTAAAACAACCTTCCCTTTACGGGTGGACATTTTCTTACCGTCTTTCAGCATCATGCCGAATGGGATATGCGCCATTTTTTCAGCCCATTCGAAGCCCATTTTGCGTAATACCGCGATCAGTTGCTTGAAATGCAGGCTTTGCTCATGACCAACCACATATAAAGAATGGGCAAAGTCGTAATTTTCTTTACGGTAAATAGCCGCCGCTAAGTCACGTGTAGCGTAAAGGGTCGCCCCATCTGATTTTTTAATTAAGCATGGTGGCAATTCTTCTTCCGTTAGTTCAACCACTTGCGCCTGGTCAGACTCCACAAGAAGTTGTTTTTCTTCCAACAGTTTTACTACGCGGTCCATTTTATCATTGTAGAAAGCCTCACCAGCGAAGGAATCGAATTCAACATTCATTAAATTATAGATTCGTGAGAATTCCTCCAGTGATTCATCACGGAACCATTGCCATAAATCCAATGCTTCTTGGTCGCCATCCTCCAGCTTTTTGAACCAAGCACGTCCATCATCCTCAAGAGATGGATTGGATGTTGCTTCATCATGGAATTTGATGTACAAAGCCAATAATTCTTTAATTGGATTTTGTTTTACCTTTTCGGCATCGCCCCATAGTTTATAAGCTGTAATCAACTTACCGAATTGTGTGCCCCAGTCGCCAAGATGGTTGATTTTAATCGGCTTATAGCCGCACTTTTCTACGATTTTAGCGATTGCATTCCCTATTACGGTTGAACGCAAGTGCCCCATTGAAAAAGGCTTGGCGATATTAGGGGAAGACATATCGATGGTGACATTGCCGCCTGCACCGAAATCTAGTGAACCAAATTCACTCTTTTGAGCGATAACATTGCCAATTACTTGTTCAGAAACAAGCTTCTTGTTTAAAAATAAATTTAGGTAAGCTCCTACTACTTCGATTTTTTCAAATGTCGGTGACTGAATTTTTTCGCTTAATTCCTGCGCAATCAAATTAGGCGCCTTACGCTTTACCTTTGCTAACGAAAAGCATGGGAAGGCTAAATCACCCAATGACTGATTTTTCGGTTTTTCAATTAGTATCTCGAGTTCTGCTACGGATAGCTCTCCTTCAAGCGCTACAGATAATAGTTCTGCCAATTCTTTTTTAAAGTTCATGTTATTGACCTCCTTTTTTTCTATAAAACAACAAAAAACCCCCGCCTCTTTAAAAAAGAGACGAGAGTTTGAATTCCCGCGGTACCACTCTAATTGTTCAAAATGAACCAGCTTTTCCTTGTTAACGGAGTGTTCTCCGGCATCCCCTACAGTTATTCGGGTATGCATCTCCAAAGTGCGCTTCATTATCCGTTCTGTTTCAGGCTCCCACCATCCCTGAATCGCTTTGACATCCCTGATAACTACTCTCTTTTTCATTGATTTTTACGATACATTATCAGTTATTATACTGGATATAAAAGGATTTATCCAGTCCCCGCAGATGTTTTTTTCAAATTGGGCAATCTAATTGGCAAAGGAGATGATGGATGATGGCCAGAAGAAACAAAATTCTTGTTCCCGAAGCAAGACGGGGATTAGACCAATTGAAGGCAAGGGTCGTTGAATCACAAACACCTGAGGATGCCAAATTTGAGGCAGCCGAGGAAGTCGAAGTCCCTTTAAAAAAAGGTTATAACGGACAATTGACGTCCGAACAGGCCGGTAAAGTTGGCGGACGGCTTGGCGGCAGCATGGTCCGTGAGCTAGTTAAAATGGCTCAGCAGAACATGACAAAGCGACCTTGACAGCTAAAAAGACTTGTGTGGATCACAAGTCTTTTCTGCTATTTCTGTAATAAAAACACCTTCATGATCTCGGCTATTTCCTCTGAACTTAGCGGCTCATGATTTTTTTCCCAGTCGTAAACCAGGGCTATATACATTTTAAAAAGCAAATAACTGGTGATTTCTGTATTTGCAGTCGGAATTAAACCTTTTTCAATGGCTGTATCAAGCTTTTTCTTTAGAAAGGCGATGATTTCTTCCTCTACGTGCTGAAGCATTTCGGAAACGGCGATTGTTCCCATCTCTGACTCTTCCTGGGCCAGCTTGATCATAAGCTGATGTTGAGAGCGAAACTCTAATAAATGGTACAAGGCTAGGTGTACATTTTCAGTAAACGGAAGATTTTCCTGTATGACACCGTTTGCTTCAGCAATCATTTCTTTTACGAGCGTTGACATGATCTCTTCAAACAGTTCTTCTTTATTTTTAAAAAAAGTGATTGAACATTCATTCATTATCCAGTACTATTAAAATGTAAATGTTTCTGAAAATTCTAAATTAAGGAGTGGAAGAATGAAAAGATCACTTCCAGAGGAATGGTTAAATCAACTTCGCTTACCTGTCATCTCTGCACCGATGTTTTTGGTGTCAGGCACCGATTTAGTTAAAAACTGTTGTTTAAATGGGATCATTGGTTCGTTTCCAGCGCCAAATGCGCGGCCGATTGAAGTCCTTGATCAGTGGATGGGAGAAATAAAAACAGAGCTTGAAGAGGCCCATAAAAAGGATCCTCAACAAAGAATAGCACCATGGGCAATGAACATGGTTGTACATAGCTCCTATGGTCGCCTTGAAGAAGAACTATCTTTAATTCAAAAACATCAGCCTCCTTTAGTCATTACTTCACTAGGAAATCCTAAGAAGGTGGTAGAAATGGTTCATGGATATGGTGGACTCGTATTTTCAGATGTAAGCGATATCAATTTCGCCAAAAAAGCAGCAAATGCCGGTGTTGATGGCCTAATCCTTGTTTCAAGTGGGGCAGGTGGTCATGCTGGCCAACTGAATGGGTTTGCTTTTATCGATACGGTACGAACTTTCTGGGATGGAATCATTGTATTAGCAGGTTCCATTTCAACGGGGAAAGGAATTCTTGCCGCTCAGGCTGCAGGAGCTGACCTTGCTTACATGGGGACAAGATTTATTGTGGCGACAGAGAGCATGGCAAATCATGAATATCGGCAAATGCTGGTTGAGTCTACCCAGGAGGACATTATTTTAACTGATGCGTTTTCTGGTGTAAAAGCCAATATGCTGAAACCGAGTATTCGAAAAGCAGGCCTTGACCCTGAACAACTAGTAAAAAAAGAAAAAGTTGATTTTAATGACATGCAGAAGGAAACCAATGCGAAAGCTTGGAGAGATATTTGGTCTGCGGGACATGGTGTTGGAGCCATTAATCGGATTGAAACTGCGCCTGATATTATTACTCGATTAGAAACAGAATATCAGGAGGCAATTGAAAATATTAATAACCAAGCTTTACGATTTAAAAAAGTGAGCTTGAAGTAAAGATAGATGCAAAGGCTCAGATTTGGGCCTTTTTCTTTCTCTTTTTGTTTAATAAGTTAGATGATAAGGGAATTGGAGGAATGGGGATGGACGAATTAAAGCGGATGGCGGATGAATTACAATCCAGAAAAGAGGCGGCTTTATTAGGAGGAGGACCGGATAAAATAGCTGCCCAGCATGAGCGCGGTTTGTTAACGGCTCGAGAACGAATCCATCAATTTGTTGACCAGGATAGTTTTATGGAACTAGGAATGCTAAATACTTCTGATGTAAAAGGGTCAGAGAATAAAAGCTATGGTGATGGGTTAATTGGTGGAATTGGCAAGGTGAACGGTAGATCAGCAGTCATTATTACAGGGGATAAAACGGTATTTGCCGGAACGGAAGGCAATGTTCATATCAGAAAATCAAAGAGCATACATGAATTTGCTTTGAAAAATGGTCTGCCGATTTTCTCGCTTAATGAAGGTGGAGGGTTAAGGATGCCAGATGGAATGGGCTCTGATGGGATTAGTGACAAATTGTTCCCTCGTGAGATGTTAACTGTCCATCGCCAGGTGCCAACGATGTCGGCCATATTAGGTGGTAGTTTTGGCGGTCCAACCTGGTGGGCTGTTTCATCAGACTTTGTGACTCAACTTCAGGGGACATGTATGGCCATAGCTGGACCCCGAATGCTTGAACTGGCAAACGGTCAAAAATTAACTCCTGAAGAATTGGGAGGAGTGGACTTTCACCATCGTTTTACAGGACAAATTGATGATGATGGTGCGACTGAAGAGGAGTGCATGAAGCAATTAAAAACCTTTTTTTCTTATATGCCGCAAAATGCCAGTGAGAGACCACAAATGAAGCAGACAACAGATGAACCTTACAGGAGTGTAGAGGAAGTTTACACAATTTTACCGCAGCAGAGTAATCGAGTTTATGATATGAAAAAAATCATCAAAGTGTTGGTTGATGAGGGAATCTTCTATGAGTTTCAACAGAAATTCGGAAGGGGGCTCATTACAGCATTTGCTCATATGAATGGCCATGTGGTTGGGATTATTGCCAACCAGCCAAATCAATTTGCAGGGGCTCCAGGGCCGCATGAATGTCAAAAAGCGACCGAATTTATTTGCCTTTGCGACTCCTACCATATACCACTCATTTTTCTTCATGATACCCCAGGTTTTCGAATCAGCAGCGAAGCAGAAAAGGCAAAAATGCCGACTAAAATTATGGTTTGGAATCAAGCTTTAGCTTTGTCAACAGTTCCGAAAATATCCGTCGTCATCCGGAAAAGTATTGGTGCAGCATATGGAAATATGTGCGGTCCCGGGATGGGTGGAGATTTAATCGTGGCTTGGCCAACAGCCGAAATAAATTTTACCGGTCCTGAGGTGGGCGTGAATGTTGTATTCGGTCGTGAGTTGGCTCGTGCAGAAAATCCTGCGGAAGAGAGAAGGAAATTGCTCGAGCTCTGGTCATTCGACTCCTCACCTTATATAGCCGCTGCAAAACATCTAATTGATGATATCATTCAACCTCATGAAACCCGTAAATTTCTCTGTCAATCGATTGAGTATTTATTAACGACAAAAAGGGAAAAAAGCGAACGGTTATTAGCCAGCTGGCCTACAGGAATATAAAATATAAAATAAGGACCTATCCNNCCATTAGGAAATGGATAATCTAATTATAACAAAAAAATTTTAGGCTTTTGTCCACTTGACATGAACACTATTGAAAAAATATGATAAAGTATAGGTAAGAAATCCTTTAAAATAGCCATTTAAAGGTGTTTTAACTGTCCGCACTAGATGGACAAATGTATTTTTGAAGAACATAAATAAAGGGGGAACTGGGTGTGTCGAGTCATATTTTGGAGCAATTTTTAAATGAGAATCTTGAAGATTTGAAGGGAAAAGGTCTTTACAATGTTATTGACCCATTAGAAAGCCCTAATGGTCCTATTATAAAGATAAATGGAAGAGATTTAGTGAACTTGTCTTCAAATAACTATCTTGGTTTAGCCACTGACGAACGTTTGAAACAAGCCGCTACAGAAGCAATTGAAAAATATGGGGTTGGTGCCGGTGCCGTACGGACCATTAACGGAACACTTAAACTTCATGTAGAATTAGAGGAAAAATTAGCTGAATTTAAGCATACAGAAGCAGCAATTGCTTACCAATCTGGTTTTAATTGTAATATGGCAGCGATTTCTGCGGTCATGGATCAACATGATGCGATTTTATCTGACGAATTAAATCATGCATCGATTATTGATGGTTGCCGTCTGTCAAAAGCAAAAATCATTCGTTTTAACCATTCTGATATGGCTGATTTACGCGCAAAAGCGAAGGAAGCAAAGGAATCTGGGCAATATAATAAAATTATGGTGATTACAGATGGAGTTTTCTCCATGGATGGGGATATTGCTTTATTGCCGGAAATTGTGAAAATTGCTGAAGAATTTGATTTGATTACATATGTTGACGATGCCCATGGCTCCGGTGTTCTTGGTGATGGAGCAGGAACCGTTAAACATTTTGGCTTGTCTGATAAAATTGATTTCCAAATCGGGACTTTGTCAAAGGCAATCGGGGTTGTTGGCGGATACGTGGCAGGTAGAAGGAATCTGATTGACTGGTTAAAGGTGCGAAGCCGTCCATTCCTATTTTCGACCTCTTTGACACCTGCAGATGTAGCTGCAAGTAAGCGTGCCATTGAAATCCTAATGGAAAGCACTGAATTGAACCAAAAGCTATGGGAAAATGGCAACTATTTGAAAAAGGGACTTAAAGAACTTGGATTTAATATAGGGAAAAGTGAAACCCCAATCACTCCTTGTATAATTGGAGAGGAAACGATTGCTCAGCAATTTAGCAGACGTTTAAATGAAGAAGGGGTATATGCCAAAGCCATCGTTTTCCCAACTGTACCAAAGGGAACAGGCCGCGTTCGAAATATGCCAACAGCCGCTCATACCACGGAAATGCTTGACAAGGCCATCTCTATTTATGAAAAAGTAGGCAAGGAAATGGGTATTATTTAATAGCAGAGGATGGAGAATCAACATGAAACGAATTTTAATTACCGGTGCACTCGGACAAATTGGTTCTGAACTAACCTTAAAGCTAAGAGAGATTTATGGAGCCGATAATGTTATTGCCACAGATATCAAAAAGAATGACAGTGAGGCCGCACAAAGCGGACCATTTGAGGTCTTAGATGTCACAGATTTAAATAGAATGGGTGAGGTAGCCCAAAAATATAAAGTTGATACGGTGATGCATTTAGCTGCACTTTTATCAGCAACAGCCGAAGCAAGGCCGTTATTTGCTTGGAATTTGAACATGGGCGGTTTATTAAATGCGTTAGAGACCGCAAAAGAAATGAAGGCGCAATTTTTCACGCCGAGTTCAATTGGAGCATTTGGACCAACTACCCCTAAAGATGATACTCCGCAAGATACAATCATGCGTCCTACTACGATGTATGGGGTTAACAAAGTAGCAGGAGAATTATTGGCTGATTATTATTATCAAAAATTTGGGGTAGATACCAGGGGATTACGGTTCCCAGGCTTAATTTCTTACGTTACACCTCCTGGCGGCGGCACAACCGATTACGCGGTTGAAATTTATTACGAAGCTGTTAAAAATGGGCGGTATACTTCCTATATAGATAAAGGTACTTACATGGACATGATGTATATGCCAGATGCGTTACAGGCCATTGTTGACTTAATGGAAGCCGATTCAACCAAATTAATTCATCGTAATTCCTTCAATGTCAGTGCCATGAGCTTTGATCCGGAAGAAATTGCTGCGAGCATTGCTAAATATATACCAGGTTTTAAGATTTCTTATCAGGTGGACCCAGTCCGTCAAAAGATTGCTGAGAGCTGGCCGAACTCTATTGATTCGACTGCTGCAAAAGAAGAGTGGGGCTTTAAATTCGATTATGATTTAGACAAAATGACCATGGACATGATTGAAAAACTACGTCCAAACATGCAAATGAGAATTCCGGGTTGAATGAAAAAAACAGCGTGGCGCTAATGCCTCGCTGTTATTTTTTTACATAAATTAGTTTGTCCTGTTTCTCGATTACTCGCCCAATAATTGATACTTGGTTTAAACCCTTCGCATGCATGTCATTTACATACTGCACAGCTTCTTCTTCACTAATTGAAACTAAAAGACCACCCGATGTGATAGCATCACATAGCACCAGTTGTTCCTCAGGTAAAATACCCTCGTAAATAATATCATCATGCAACCATTTATGGTTGGATTTAGATCCTCCTGGTACGACTCCCATTTTTGCCAATTCAAGAGCTCCATCAAGTATCGGAACCTGGGCGAGGGAAATTTCAATGCTAACCTCACTGCCGCGAGCCATTTCACTGCTATGTCCAAGCAGACCAAATCCGGTAATATCCGTTACAGCATGAGGGTGGTAAGGGAATAAGGTTTGAGCAGCTGTCTTGTTCAACATCGCCATCGTATCCGTCACTTCTTTTTCCTGTTCAGGAGTAACGGCACTTCTTTTGATTCCTGTTGTTAGAATGCCAACCCCGATCGGCTTAGTTAAAATCAATAAATCTCCCGGTTTGGCCCCAACATTTTTCCAGACCTTTTCAGGGTGTACAAGCCCAGTAACAGATAAACCGAACTTTGGCTCCTGATCATCAATAGAATGGCCACCTAAAGTGATGGCTCCCGCTTCTTTTACTTTATCTGCAGCACCGCGCATAATTTCTGCTAACATATCGGGACCAAGCTTTTTAATGGGATAACCCACTATATTTAAAGCTGTCTTTGGTTCACCGCCCATTGCATACACATCACTTAATGAGTTCGCTGCAGCGATTTGCCCAAACATATAAGGGTCATCAACTATTGGTGTAAAATAATCAACGGTTTGTATTAGTGCTATGGAATCAGTCAGTTTATAGACTCCGGCATCATCACTTGTTTCATTTCCAACAAGTAATTCCGGTACAGGTTCTTGTTTTGGTAAAAGACGCAATACTTGCGTCAGGTCCTCTGGACCAATCTTGCAACCTCAGCCAGCTTTTGTTGAAAGAGAGGTTAAGCGGATTTTTTCTTGTTCACTCATAAGTACACCTCCATTATAGTAGTATACACTTGTCTACCCTAATCCGCACTATAGGAGCAAAAGATTTGCGGAAAATAACAGAAATGGATAAACTATTCCTACCATAACAATATTAACAAAATATAGGAGGATAACATGAAGAACTATCATATTGTTGTTGAGTTTTGTATGCAATGAAATTATGCACCTAAAGCTGCGAGTTTCGCGGAAGAGCTATTCAATCATTTTCGGAGAGACATTGAAAAATTGGAGTTGATCCCAGCATCTGGAGGAGTCTTTGAAGTAACAGTGAATGGGGAAAAAATATACTCCAAACATGAAACGGGTATTTTCCCGGATACAGAAGAAATGATTCAAATAATCTCAAAAAAATAAAAAAGTGGCCCTTCATAACGGAAATGAGGGCCTTTATTTTGGACTAATAATATTATTATGTAAACTACAATAAAAAAAGAAAGCTATGGCAACGTAATATAGCGATTTTTTCCTAAACCTTTATTTAATTTGGAAATGAAGATTTCCAATGTTCCATTTTGAAAAGCGGCATGAACATCATGATGGATGACAAGAAAGGGGAGGGTAATAATTCGAACTCGTTTTGGGAACTGAGATGGAGTGGAATAGCCGTTCTTCTGGGCAGTAATCATTAACTGTGTGCCTTCAACTTTTACAAGTATTTCAGAGCTGCAAAATTCATTTAAAGAAGCCTCCACAATCCAATCATGGTCGGTTTCATATAGATCAATGCGAAATTGATTTTGATCATAATAGGAAGTTAGCGGATCTAAAAAATATTTTTTTAGCCACTGTTCCATTCGCTCGTGATCAACCCAATCGTATTGAGGTATCATTTTTTTCTTTTTCAAATCTATTTCCCCCTTGATAGGTTCAGTTTATTCTTGGAGACGAAAAAGGGTGAAAAAGTGATATAATAGTCCTATTGAAACAATAGTAAAGGAGTTATCACTTTGAAGGAATACTTGCGATCCATCCCCCCTGTCCATGAATTGCAAAATCACCAGAAGTTTCTAATGATCTTAGAAGAGTCTAATCTAGATTATGTTCAACTCACCAGGCATCTTAAAGAGGTACTAGAACAAATCAGACAGTCACTTCTCAATGGTCAATGGAAAGATTCGCTTCCAGGAACGGAACATTTTATTGACATCATTTTTAGCAATTTAAAAGATAAAGTGACTCAGCAATTCTCCTTTACATTAGAAAAAGTAATCAACGCAACTGGAACCATCTTACATACTAATCTTGGCAGAGCCAGATTAAGTGAAGCGGCGATTCAACATGTAGCGGACATCTCACGAGGTTATTCCAACTTAGAATATAATTTGCCAGAAGGAGAACGTGGTTCGCGACACAGTCATGTAGAAGCTTTGGTGCGGAAAATCACAGGTGCTGAAGCAGCAATGGTGGTTAATAACAACGCTGCTGCAGTGTATTTAGTGTTGAGAGCACTTGCGAAAAATAAAGAAGTCATTGTATCAAGAGGTCAGCTTGTTGAAATCGGTGGTTCATTCCGAATTTCATCGATTATGGAGGAAAGCGGTGCGAACCTAGTTGAGGTTGGGACAACCAATAAAACTCATTTATATGATTATGAAAAAGCGATTAGTCCCGACACGGCTATTATCATGAAGGTACATACAAGTAATTTTAAAGTGATTGGTTTTACAAAATCAGTTGAAGCGGAAGAATTGATTGAACTTGCACATCAACAAGAAGATGTCATTTTTTATGAGGATTTGGGCAGCGGCGTCTTATTTGATTTCAGAAATCATGGTATTGGAGACGAACCGGTTGTAAGTGAGGTTATAGAAATGGGGGCAGATGTTGTTACGTTTAGTGGTGACAAGCTGTTAGGCGGCCCTCAGGCAGGAATTATTGTAGGGAAAAAAGTGATTATTGATCAACTAAAAAAACATCAGTTGGCCCGGGTGGTAAGAGTGGATAAAATGACTCTAGCGGCATTAGAGGGTACATTAATAGATTATGCCCGGGGAGAAAAAGCCATGCAGAATATCCCAACCATTCGAGATTTGCTTAAGTCCGTTCAAGAATTAGACGAAAGATCTCAAACCTTTGTTACAAATTTATTACAAAGAACAGGTAGTTATGTAACAAAAATTGTTCAGGATGTGAGTCAAGTCGGCGGCGGCACCATGCCGGATGTAGAACTGCCTAC
>NZ_JBALNY010000123.1:0-5388 GCF_036962145.1 Bacillus sp. JJ1764
TCAGTATAATAACTATTATTACAAGTGACTCACTACTACTAATTATTACTTTTGTTAGTATTCTTCTGTCGGTTCTGTGAATACCAACTCTTGCATACCTTTGCTGTAATTATCCTAGCTAGTTCTTAATGATGTAATTGTATCTGTACCTGCATCAAGCCAATTTTTATATTATTTTTTTATCATTAGCTTTTAGAATCTCCTCTACTTTGTAATTCCCAGTGTTTATATCATCAACCTAATATACTCATTATTACCATCATACTTATTACTAGGAATTAATACATCCTTAACACGGTCTGTAAATCTCCACAGTTCTTTTACAATGTTCTTTCTCACATACTACTTTAAACTTAGCTATCACCTTGCTAATATCTTCTTTATTAAACTCTGGAATATGTTGTTGTATCTTATTCTTTCTAAAGCTTATTCTTCACGCAATAGAATTGCACATTCTTGCCAACCAATTCCAACCTAAAGGCACCCGAATGAGCTCATCCGGGTGCCTTTTGTCTACAGTCTGAGAAGGCGTATTCTTACGCCTTCTTATTTATTCCAATCAAAAATAAAAAATTTACTCACAACGGTAAATTATGTTGAGATGATGATTATTAATTAACAATTAAACATGGGTATATCGCTTGCTTATTAATATATATTTAAACTATTACTATTGACCAATAACAGTTTAGTATTTCACTAATCGCAATATAACCATCCTCATCATTTTCCGGATCATATTCATTACATAATTTCCCTTTTGAATCAAAGGAGGATATTTTTTTACCATTGATAAAAGCTTCGATAGCTTCACTAAAAGGGAATAATTCTTGAATAATTTCCCACCTATATTGTAAAGCATCACTGCTCAGTGAAAATAATTCTGAGTCATTTCCATTAGTATCAATCCAATAAAAACTCCCATCAATAATTTTCACACCATATGAGTACTCCTGTAACTCGAGGCACTTTGCAATTTGGCCAACTTGTAAAATATTAATCATTTCTAAAGTAGAAAAGGACAAAACAATAATCCGCCCTTCTTTTTAAAATTAAATAAATCATAAACAATTGACTTTTCTTAAACAAGTTATATTTTACCATAAATCTGTGCTTAGTGTTAATAGTACTTGGTCTCTTATTATCTAACACGCACTCTCATAAATGCCACAAGCCCTGCATATAAACTCTTTCTTACACTAATAGCTCCATCTTATCTATGATTTCCTATTTATTTGAACGTATAGTGCTTTAATATTATTTTTTAAAATAAACCTTACTTTACTTTACTTTTAACAATACATCAATAAAATACCTCTTTCGAAGAAAGGGTCTATAAATAATATAATAAATAAAAATTACCTTTAGGAGTGGTGATATGAGTCTAGTATGTTGCAATTGTAATAAGCCATTAACAGAATCTGAAGCTGTTAGAACTGATGAATTTAAGGAATTCAGCTCTAGGGTGAAACAATATTGCAATACTTGTTTTATCAAGGAAGTTAAAAACGGTTTCGGTAATTACTTTATTGGTGATTGCGAAGTTTGTAACAGTCCATTAGTTTTACAATACGATGATGAGGAAACTATTTCATTGGCTAAAGACGTCTATACAGTACATTACGTATGTAAAAAGATTAAAGACACAATGGATAAAGGTAACGAAGAAGAAGTTGAGCGTATGGAACAAGAGGATCACGACTGGTTAATCCTATATACAATTCAACCTGATTCCTAAGAACCTGATTTTGGCTAAAGCATATAATTGGATGGGAGATTCTAAAGCCCCATCCTTTTTCAATGTCTTCATAATAATTATTAATTAATTGCATTTTCATAGTTAACCAAACAGCCGCCCCCTCCAACATCCTTCATATCAATCGGTTTCTGTGCTTCTATATCTTCTCTTAGTTGGCGAAGCGTGTATGGAAAGGTTACCTTGTTCTTAGTTTTTTTCATAATTGCTACATTTTTACCAAGGAACTGTCGTAATTCCTCTTCCTTAGCTTCATAATAAGCAAATCTCTCTGGTAACTTTTCTAATAATCTTGCAAAGTGTCCTTGTCCTGCCCGACAACAAAATCCCCCACAGTTATTGTGAGCAAAACCCATTTTATAAAGTCTTGGTATTTCTATCCCCATTCTCCCTAATTCACTTAGTATTTCTTCCTTTGATACATAAGGTTCATTACACATAGGGAACATTACCGTATAAGGCTTCCAGTTTTCAATTGGTGCTTTCACTCTGTGCTCTTCTGTCCAATCAATTCCTAAATATAAAATACACTCATCTGACTTAAATCTTTTTGTAATCCAATTTCTAGCCGTCTCTTGCTTTAATTTATGGGAGCAAGGAGCAACTCTACTATTTCCTAAATATCGAACATCTTTAAAAACCTCAAATGGCTTACGACCGTCGGCTATTCTTTCAAACTCTACTCCTAACTCTAAAACAGTGTCATCAATGAATCTATATAAATCTTCATCTTCAATAAGGGTATCTGTAAATAATAAAATTACATCTTCCTTTCCATACTCAGATATAACTCTTTTTGCAGTTGCCCAACTACCGATACCACCGCTATAAAAAATAATATGTTTCATATTATCACCTCTCTTCTTTATTTATTATTCGCCAAATGAATATATTCATTAATTTATATTTTATTATTGGTTGATTGTAAAAGGATAAATAAAGTAATATTAGAGGGAGAATAAAGTGCGTAATGAGGGATAATCCATGAATAATTTAGCTATAGGTAGACTTGTAAAACAGTTGAGAAAAGAAAAAAAAATTACAATTAGTGAGTTTGCGAAAAGGATAGTATCTTCCCAGCCATCTCTATCTAGAATAGAGAACGGTAGCCAAGAATTGTCTTTCTCTTTACTAGCTAATATTTGTAACGAACTTAATATAACCATGAGTGAGTTTTTCTTTAGATTAAAAAGGAATAACATTTTACATGATTTAGAAGTAGGATCTTACGGTGAAAATGAGGAAAATATAAATAAAGAATTGGACAAAAAACTAATAGATATGATAGCTACTTTCTCAGTCGAACAAAAAAAAGGCCTATTTAAACTTTTGTTTCCTTATATTAAAGATTAATACTGGTTAAATAATCCATATCTTTAAAATATCTACATTGATAACAGTAAATAGGGGTGAGTACTAAAGGATTATATTAATGTTGTTTAAACTAAACATCAATAACACCTACTAGCAATATAATCGCTAATAGGTGCCATTATATAGATTATTTGATTAACTATATTCTATGAGAAAGAACAAACACAAGGAATAGTATCGTCTGGAGTAAATAGATACTTCTCAACACCATCTCTTTCCATATCTTCACGGAATTGTTTCAAAGTATACGCTCCGCCATTTTTCTTCAAAATGGAAACATTTTTTTCAAAATGCTTCCGGAAGCGTTCTTCCATATCCTCTTGCTCTTTATATTGGTCAGGCCAGATGGAATATAAAGTAGCATAATGTTGGAATCCACCTCTTACACATCGCCCTCCACAATTTGCATGTGAGAATCCGTTTATCCCTTTCTCCACTAGCTTTTTAGCAATTGGGTCATTTTCCTTTTCCGCTTTTTCTTTTGCAGCTGTGTACATACGAGGTAGCTGAATTCCCCATTCATATTGGATAATTCCTTTAGCATCCAAATCATCTCGTAATGTTTCGATTAAAGGAAATCTTGTTTCAATTGGTTCAATAGGAAAGTGTTCGTAAAAAGATCTAATCCCCGCAGCTTTTCTAATATTCATATCCGGACTATTTTCCTGAATGATGTTAGATCTACGTCTTACATGACTATCATCGCGGCGATGCTTCTCATGCGGAGCAATCCCAAAGTAAAGAATAGGCTCAACTTTCTCATTATCTCTCATTTCTTCAAGATAAATCAATGTTTGCCTCACTTTCAACTCTTCCGAACATTTTGCAAGCCGGGAGTTTCCTAAAAACTTATAGTCGTAAAATACTTCTTCTGGGGTACGCCCGTCCAGAATTTCAGTAATTTCAAGACCGATATATTCTGATACCTCATCCATAAAACGTAAGTTATCTTCATCTTCCCAAAGTGTATTAGTAAAAAATAATTTACAATTTTCTTTTCCGTATGCCTGAACCATATAATATGCAACGTAAGCACTTCCTGCACCGCCTGAAAACATTGCAATATGGACTCGTTTGCGTTCAGATCGTGGAAGATCAACCCCCCATTCATTTTGTATTAAGCTTTTAATATCGAGATTTTTATTTATATTATCAACTAGTGGAAAACTAGTTTCTATTGGTTCCTGAATCATTTGCTCGAAAAACGAGCGAATATCTGACACTCGTCCAATATCTTTCTCTATACTTTCAAGACAGATTGATTTATTATCATACATTTCTTTAGCAACATTTCCAAAATAAAGAATTGGTTCTAGGTTTTCTTTTTCCCTTATATCTTTTAAGTAACCTAGTAACTGTCTAAATTTCACTTCTACTGTATATTTTAATACAGATGTTTCTTCGTCGTAATTGCAAAAGTCGTAGTATAATTCATCTGAATCATTGTCTTCTATTTTTAATAACGGAAGTCCTATAAACTTGGAAACATCATCCATAAAACGATGATTGTCAGAGAATGTAGGGTCATCGATACTTTCGCTAAAAGTATCGATGAAAATTAGCCTGCTATTTTCTTTCCCATAGGTATCAACCATTTTTTTTGCAACGTATGAGCTTGAAAATCCACCTGTTAGGACAGCTATATGAATTTGTTTTCTATTTGTATTGTCCAAGTTACTCACCTCTATGATTATTCAACATATTGTTCTAGCAACAAATAAATCATATATTCCATTTCATTCTTTGGAATATTACGTCCAGCATTTCTAATTATTCTATCAATATTTGTATATACCGTCTTGGTCTTAACAGAAAAATCAACTTTAGAAATTACCTTAGTCTTGTTCCCTATTTCTAGAGTGATAAATTCATTTATATCCTTAACTTCCTCTTCTCCTTCACTTTCCTCAATCTTGTTAAAATTAATAACATCATGATAATTTTGTTGGAGATCAATTAAGAACTTTTCATAAGTCTTATCAGACCAGTCATCAATTCTAACACCAGAAAAATTCTCTACAAATACCGGAACCCACTTAACCCCATGTTCAGTTATTAAAATAGCCTTAATCAACTCGTTATTTTTCTTTGAAAATTCATGTTGACCTTCCGCCCAGTTATAGAGATTATTGAAATCTTTCATATTCAATTTTTCCATGATAACTCGTTCAAGGTTATTTTCTACCTCTTCGATAAAGCTTTCAGCGTACTCTTTAAGACGCAGCAATTGTATAATATTGTCTTTATAAAGATTAAAT
>NZ_JBALNY010000124.1:0-3964 GCF_036962145.1 Bacillus sp. JJ1764
AGGACATTGATTTTCTTCCTAGAATTCGCCCACGCACGAAGGAAATGCGTTAGCATTTTCGAGGAGTCTTCGCACCTTCCGCTCCAATCAACAGAGTGTAAAAAATCAACACTGTTCTTTAACACAGCCAATAAAAAAAAGCGGACCAACCGAGAAGGTGTCCGCTCAAAAAGGGGGGGAATACTAGAAAGCTTATGCTACAGTTATTTCCGCCTTTAATAAAATATATACCTGTTTATAAAATAAAAAGCGGTTTTGACCGCTTTTTTGTATGTTGTTATTCTTCTTTCGTACCAGAGGCTGTATGATCATTGTGGTATTCCAAGAGTTCAGAAGCAGCTATATCAAGAACAGTAGAAAGCTTTAAGATGGTCTGAGAGCTTGGAAGTTGCTCGCCAGACTCATATTTTTCAATCGTTTGGAGTCCAACTCGAATCTTTTGGGCAAGTTCCTCTTGGGTCATATTTCTCATTTCACGGGCATTTTTAATGGTTATGCCGATTGAATTCATACGGTTCACCTCTCCAAAAAATGATATATTTCCACTATAAGTTTATCATATAACAAGTCCTTCTGCTTATGTAAACTATGAACATTATGTTAAGGCTTTCTGACCTTTTTATTGTAAATATAGGAAAAATAGGTTTCCTTACCCATTGTTCTTTTGATTAAGCCCATTTATTATGATATAATTTTTTATTGCATATAAAGGGATAAATAATTAATATATTTAGGAGTGTTTTCATGACATTAAAATTAGAACCGGGAAGTATTGTTACAGGTAAGATAACGGGGATTCAACCCTATGGTGCATTTGTTGCACTGGATGAAAATACACAAGGGCTCGTTCATATTTCCGAAATCACGCACGGATTTGTCAAAGATATTCATGAACATTTAAAGGTCGGAGAAGAAATTAAGGTTAAAGTACTATCTATTGATGAAACTGCGGGGAAAATTGGACTGTCCATCAAAGCGACAGAAGAGGCTCCTGTACAGCAGGCGTTTAAGACAAAGCGTCCACGCAAACGTCAAGCAACGATTCTTCCGGAAGTAGAAGGGCAGCAAGGTTTCAACACGCTGAAAGAAAAGCTCCAAGAATGGATCGATCAATCCCAGCAAGAGGATTTAATTAAAAAGTAAAATTTGTGACAAGCCTGTTACCTACTCGATTTCAGTAGGGCAGGCTTTTTTTAAATTAACATTCATTCTTTCACCTTACTCGGCTACAATATAGTTATGCATATTTTCATTGAAAAGGGAGGAATACCGGTATGACAGGAAAATCATTGGAAATTATTGAAAAGACAGAAAAATATGGGGCACACAATTATCATCCACTACCGATCGTTATTTCAAAAGCGGAAGGAGTATGGGTAGAAGATCCGGAAGGCAATAAATATATGGATATGTTGAGTGCCTACTCTGCCGTTAACCAGGGGCACCGTCATCCAAAAATCATCCAGGCCTTAAAAGAACAAGCTGACAAGGTAACGCTAACATCACGGGCGTTCCATAACGATCAGCTTGGCCCTTGGTATGAGAAGATTTGTCAATTAACCAATAAGGAAATGGCTCTTCCAATGAATACCGGAGCGGAAGCCGTTGAAACAGCATTTAAAGCAGCGCGACGCTGGGGCTATGATGTAAAAGGAATTGCTGAAGACCAAGCTGAAGTAATCGGATGTATCGGAAACTTCCATGGCCGGACCATGACGGCTGTTACTTTGTCATCGGAAGAAGAATATAAGCGAGGCTTTGGTCCGATGTTGCCGGGAATCAAGTTAATTCCATACGGCGATTTGGAAGCGTTAAAAACAGCTATCACCCCCAATACAGCAGCATTTTTAATCGAACCGATTCAAGGGGAGGCAGGAATTGTCATTCCGCCGGAAGGTTTTATGAAAGCAGCCTATGAGCTTTGCAAGGCAAATAATGTGCTGTTTATTGCCGATGAAATTCAGGCTGGCTTGGCCCGTACCGGAAAAATGTTTGCCTGTGAATGGGAAGACATCGAACCAGATATGTATATTCTTGGAAAGGCTCTTGGCGGTGGGGTGTTCCCAATCTCCTGTGTTGTGGCTAACAAAGATATTTTAGGGGTATTTAATCCAGGATCCCACGGTTCCACTTTTGGTGGAAATCCAATGGCCAGTGCTGTTTCGATTGCCTCATTGGATGTATTAATCGATGAAAAATTGGCGGAAAGATCATTGGAGCTCGGTGAATATTTTATTAGTAAATTAAAAGAAATTAATAATCCGATTATTAAAGAGGTTCGCGGTCGTGGCTTATTTATTGGTATGGTCTTGACAGAACCTGCCCGTAAATATTGTGAACAATTAAAAGATGAAGGGTTACTATGTAAAGAAACACATGATACAGTGATTCGTTTTGCCCCTCCGCTAGTGATTACCAAAGAAGAATTAGATTGGGCCATCGAGCGGATTCAAAAAGTACTGGGGTAAACCTAGAGGTGGAAAATGGGGACACATGAGGAAGATGGAGTACAAAAAGAGACATTGAACCTTCTTGCATCGACACAGACAATTATCCAAGATGCATTAAAAAAACTGGGGTATAACCAGGATATGTATCATTTATTGGCTGAACCGCTACGCACATTAAAGCTAAGAGTCCCTGTCCGTATGGATGACGGTTCTACGAAAATATTTACCGGGTTTCGTGTTCAGCACAATGATGCAATCGGGCCGACCATAGGTGGGGTTCGCTTTCATCCTAAAGTAACGGAAGAAGAAATCGAGGCCTTGGCCATGTGGGCCAGTCTGAAGTGCGGCATCGTGGATTTACCGTTTGGGGGAGGAAAAGGCGGAATTATTTGCAACCCCAGAACCATGTCATTTGGGGAACTAGAACGTTTAAGCCGCGGATATGTAAGGGCAATTTGCCAGATTGCCGGACCGGTAAAGGACATTCTTTCACCTGATATCTATACCAATTCACAAGTTATGGCATGGATGATGGATGAGTATAGTTCATTAAAACAGCATGGTTCGGTAGGATTTATCACAGGCAAACCAATGGTTCTCGGAGGCTCTGAGGGACGGGAAATTGCAGGGGCCATGGGTGTGGTCATTTGTATCGAAGAAGCAGCGAAAAAACGCAGAATTAGTATTAAAAATGCCCGAGTCATTGTTCAAGGTTTTGGAAATGCTGGCAGTTTTGTTGCTAAATTTATGCATGAAGCTGGGGCAAAGGTGGTTGGAATATCCGATGTATACGGCGCCCTTTATGATCCGGACGGATTACATATCGACTATCTATTAAGCCGCCGCGATAGCTTTGGAACGGTTACAACACTTTTCGATGGAAGAATCTCCAATGCCGAATTATTGGAACAAGAATGTGATATTTTAATCCCAGCTGCTATTGCCAATCAAATAACAAAGGATAATGCACGTCAGATCAGAGCCAAAATTGTTGTGGAGGCAGCTAATGGTCCGACAACATTGGAAGCTACCAAAATCTTGACAGAACGGGATATCTTATTGGTGCCTGATGTATTAGCAGGTGCCGGAAGTGTCACCGTTTCATACTTTGAGTGGGTTCAGAATAATCATGGTTATTTTTGGAGTAAAGAAGAAATAACCGAGAAACTACGAGAAAAACTTGTCAAATCATTTAATGAGGTCTATGAGTTTGCCCAAACGCATCAGGTAAACATGCGTCTGGCTTCATATATGATGGGTGTCAGAAAAATGGCAGATGCCTCTCAATTTAGAGGCTGGATCTAGCAATAAACCGGGAATCTTTCCCGGTTTATTTTTTTAAAAAGAGTCCAAGATTTACTAAACCAGCGACCCCGATTAATCCATCAATGACTTTGGCAAGAGTCTCATCCCGGCCTCCAAAAATACCCGTAAACAGATCCGTCTGAAAAAAGGCAATGAGTCCCCAATTAACAGCACCAAAGATGGTCATAACAAGTGCTATTCGCTGAATT
>NZ_JBALNY010000125.1:0-4257 GCF_036962145.1 Bacillus sp. JJ1764
GAGTGTAAAAAATCAACATTGTTCTTTAACACAGCCTAATTATAAAAGTGTGCGATTGTGGAGCAACATTAATAGGCAACAATCAAACTTTTTTATAAAAGAATAAGTCAATTAAGAATATAAGAGCGTGTTTTGATCATTTATTTTTACAAAAAAGCTTTTTTCTATGTCCTATTATCAAGGTTATTAGTATCAAATTGATAAAACATTATTTTAAAGCAATATCTAACTGTTAAAAACCAGCTAAATTTGTCATAATATTCAAAAGTAACTTAGATAGGAGGATTGGCATGTTATCATTTATTTTGGTTGTTTTAGTATTGTTTCTAATTCCTGGCCCCGCCGTGTTATTAACCGTAACCCAAGCGGCGCGAGGCGGGCAGAAAGCGGGAATCGTTACCGGTGCCGGGATAGCCGTCGGAGACATGATTCATACAATTGCTGCAGTCCTTGGACTTTCTGCCATTCTGATGACCTCTACATTGGCATTCGAAGCCGTCAAATATCTGGGTGCAGCCTATTTACTGTTTGTTGGGGTAAAATCGTTTTTAGAAAAATCAAAGCAAGTCTCCGAAACGAAACCTAAACCGAACGCAAGTCCCGCCGTGTCGTTTCGCCAGGCTCTCTTGATCGAACTGCTCAATCCGAAAACCGCCTTGTTTTTTCTCGCCTTCCTACCTCAGTTTGTCCGAAATGACGGACCGCCCGTTTACTTGCAGTTACTGACACTGGGATTCATTTTCGTACTCTTGAGTATTTTATATACAACCCTATTGTCGCTGATCACAAGCTCAATAGGAAGGCGGATGGTTAGGAAAAAAAACAGCTGGTTCCATCGGCTTCAAGGGAAAGTGGTCGGTATGATCTATATCGGAATAGGGTTACGGCTGATCATGCAGAGCCAAAAATAAAAGACTTGCTGTCTAGTAAGGACAGTGGCGTGTATTTACTTAGGGATTGACCTCCGTGCTGAAGCACCGAGGCTTAGAGCCATCCCTTTTCTTGAGCGATGGCAGCGGCTTCGGTGCGGTTTTTAGCCCCAAGTTTGTGGATGATTTCAGAGATGTAGTTGCGGACAGTCCCTGATGAAAGGTAGAGTTCGCTGGTAATTTCTTTGGTTGTTTTTCCAAGGGAGGCCAGTTTAAGGATTTCTTTTTCTTTTGGGGTAAGCGGGTTTTCTTCGCGGATGGTGGTGAAGGCCAATTCCGGACTGAATACACGTTTACCGGCCACTACTTTGCGGATCGCCTCAGCCAGTTCATCGATTTCCCCATCCTTCAATAAATATCCATGTACCCCTATTTTAACGGCACGCTCAAAATACCCCGGCCGGGCAAAGGTTGTCAAAATGATTACCTTGCTGGGTGCTGAGCGGCGCGCCAACTCCTCTGCCACCTCTAGCCCGTTCTTCACAGGCATTTCAATATCCATCAGGCAGACATCTGGTTTTAGCTCTAAAATCGAAGACAGAGCTTCCTCGCCGTTCATCGCCTGCCCAATAACCTTCATATCAGACTCCAAATCTAGCAAGGACCCTAAGGCCCCTAATAACATCCGCTGATCTTCTGCAATAAATAAACGAATCATACCACCGCTCCTTCCTTGTTAACAATGGGTACGGAGATTTCCAAAACAGTGCCATTATGATTATAAAGGGACAGGGAACCCTCAATTAACGCCAATCTCTCTGACATTCCCTTCAACCCATTGCCATATCCCTTATTCTTTGCCACGCCCATCCCATCGTCCCGCACCAACATCTTTATTTTTTCAAATGATTGATTAATAGAAATGGAGCAATGCGTAGCACGGCTATGCTTCACCACATTGGTCGCCGCTTCACGTACGCACATCGCCAAAATATTTTGCGTAAATGGAGCGATTTTTGAAAAATCAACCTCTCCATTGTACTGATAGGTAATTCCTGCTGCACGCAAAATTTGCTGGACCTGCAGCAGCTCCTCGGTAATGGTTGCTGCCCGCATATCTGAAACCAGCTCCCGCACCTGCTTTAGAGCTGTCCGCGAAGTCACTTCCATTTCCTTTGCCTCATGTCGCGCTCGATCGGGATCCGCCACAATCAATCTTTGAACAAGCTGACTTTTCAGTGTCAAAAGGGACAAGGTATGCCCAAGAGTATCGTGGAGATCACGGGCAATACGGACCCGCTCCTCTCGTTTCACCAGCTCTTCAATCCGTTGGTTCGCTTTATTGAGCTCTTTTTCCAGTTCCATTCTTCGGTTCATAGACCGGATTCCAAATGGTGAAATCAGCATGATAATCAAAAACGGAACAAAGAACAAAAGCTCCTGTGGGCTCAAGAAACGACCGGTTTTTGCAACATAATAGATAAAGGGAACAACCATAATAATGGCCAGGCTTAATAACCCACGGTTAAACGCCCTCTTTTCCCGATACCAGCCGATAAAGTTTGCTGGAAAAAAACCCATAAATATATAGTTCAGATGATAAAATAAGCCAAAAATAAAAACGATGGCCAGCTGACATGCCAGCCAGTAGGTGAAGCTTCTTTTTCCCATGGAAAAATAAAGCTGCCGATACGCAACTAAAAATAGCAGCACCATTCCAAAGCCAAACAGCTGCTTGATCCCTGTTTCCTTCGTCAAATAGAAAATCGGAAACGCTAAATACAAGAGAAAAATATAGGGGAAGAAGCCATATTTTCTTGGGAAGATGCTGAAGTTTTTATTCATCCTTCATCACACCGCTTCTTGTTTTCTTCTGATATATTTTGATAGTAGCATGAACAGGACTAAATAGGATATTAAAATCAGAACATTTTTCCATTGAGGCATACTGCCGCGAACAATTTCCCACGCTCCGTTTCCAAAATTATAGGACGGAAGCCATTTCCCGATGTTTTGCATGATTTTTGGCATGATCTCTAACGGCATCCACATACCGCCGGATACGGCCAACACCATGTATAATACATTACTCACACCAGCCGCAGTTTCTACTTTTTTCATCATGCCAATCAATGTACCTAATCCCAAAAATGGTAATGACCCCAGCAAAATCCACAGACCACTCAGTACCCATTCTGATGCTGTCAGGGAAACATGATTGATGAGGGCGCCTGCGATAAAGATAATCGTAATCGATAGAACATGAATCACGCTTTGGCCAACCATTTGTGCAGATAAATAAATGCTGTCCGACAGAGGGGTAGTCCGGATAAACGTAGCCCACCCTTGGGAGCGTTCCTGAACCATACGAACGCCCAGTGTCATAATCGATGATCCCATCACACTGAATGCCGTCATCGACATGAGATAGTGGGCCTGCCATTCGGCTTTATTAGGCGCATTCGTATTGACCACATTAGTAAAAATATAATAGAACAATATCGGCATGACCAAGGACCAAAAGACAAAATAGCGATTCCTTAGCACCCGAATAATTTCCGTTTTACACTGCACTTGAAAAGTTTTCATCTTACATGGCCTCCTTTGTTCCGCTCGTTAATTGCTCAAACGCTTCCTCTAGCTTACCTTTTTCAATTTGAATATCATGGGCACCTAATTTTTCTTGAAAAATAAGCTCCAGGACTCGATCGGTATTGTTGGATTGGACATAGACACGATTGTTTTTTCGATAAATATCAACAACTTCACTGTGGAGAAATAGACTTTCTAATGATATTTCCGGGGCTACGATAAAAGAAACAGACTGTTTGGCTATTCGTGCCTTGATTTGCTCTGGCGTGCCGTCAGCCACAATAGTACCATCCTTAAATAATAAAATGCGATCTGCGGCATCATCGGCTTCTTGCAGATAATGTGTGGAAAAAATAATTGTTTTCCCTTGATTGGCCAGCGTCCTAACCGTTTCCCAAAACCGATTTCTTGATGTGATGTCCATTCCGACAGTTGGTTCGTCAAATATAATTAACTCCGGATTTCCGGCCAGCGCCAGAGCAAAACTAAGACGGCGCTTTTGGCCCCCGGACAATTTTTCCGCACGGGTTCTTAAATCCTGCTCAGTAAGTCCAGTGAGATTGACCAGATCTTTTAATTCTAATGGTTGTGGATAATAACTTCTAATCAGTTCGAGAATCTCTCTGACTTTTAAACCTGGCATTACGCTGACCTCTTGAAGCATAGTTCCGATTTTCTCACGGACTTTCTTTTCATCAGGTTTGTGGTTGAACAACCTGATCTCCCCCGACGTTGGCTTGAGCAGCCCGAGGACCATCGAAATCGTTGTCGTCTTCCCAGCCCCGATTGGACCAAG
>NZ_JBALNY010000013.1:0-6867 GCF_036962145.1 Bacillus sp. JJ1764
TTATTTACACTCTGTTGATTGGAGCGGAAGGTGCGAAGACTCCTCGAAAATGCTAACGCATTTCCTTCGTGCGTGGGCGAATTCTAGGAAGAAAATCAATGTCCTGTGGGAGTACGGTTCTGGAGAGACCCCGCAGGCGCAAGCGCCGAGGAGGCTCGCCGAAACGCCCACGAACCGCTTGCACCTGGAGCGGAAATCAACAGACAAGTTTAACAGAGCCAAAATATAAAGGCGTCGATTAATTCGGCGCTCTTTTAGTTATTCCCCTGCAGATTCACACTTGACCCCTTTGCTTCAAAAATATCGTCCTTCTGATAAAAAATTTAAAAATAGCAGGAATGATAGACATAAATAAAGAATAGTAATTATGGATTATGAACAGGGGGGAAAACATGCTAACAAAGGAACAGTTAAGGGAAATTAAAACGCTTCAAGAAATATGTGAGCAAGATGGTGGATTTCAGCTTAAATTAAATTTTGATATGCTGGAAAACCGGACTGAAGATTATAAAGAAGACTTTTTTCATTATGAGGACGGGCAATTGGTCGGTTTTCTTGGAAGTTATGGATTCGGAAATAAAATTGAACTATGCGGAATGGTCCATCCTGATTACCGAAGAAAAGGAATTTTCACAAGCCTATTAAATGAAGTTCTCAAAGAGACCAAAAAACGTGAAGTGAAAACTATTCTACTAAATGCACCTACTCATTCACTAACTGCCAAAGCATTTTTAAAAACTATACCATGTACTTTTTCCATTGCAGAATATCAAATGCAATGGCATCAAACAGAATTACAGGGGAATCAAGATATCAACATTAGGCCTTCACAGTCAAAGGATGATTGGGAAGCAGAAGTACGTTTGGAAGTTGAATGTTTTGGATTTAGTGAAAAAGAAGCTCGTGAATTTAATCAAAGTATTAGAGAAAACAATAGTGAAGAAATGTTAATCATTGAAGCAGAGGGTCAGACTGCTGGGAAAATGAGGGTTGCTGAGACAAATGGGGAAGCATGGATTTATGGGTTTGCCGTATTCCCCGAACTACAAGGAAAAGGGATAGGCAGAAAGGCACTTTCCAATGTGGTATTGATGGAGCATCAAAAAGGGTTTCCGATTTTCTTAGAGGTTGAAGCCAAGAACGCCCATGCCCTAAGGCTTTATGAATCATGTGGTTTTAAAAGCTACCATTCACAGGATTATTATTTGTATTTAGGATAAAAAGGGAAGCCGTTTTCAGTAAGAAAACGGCCCTTTTTGTTATTCAAATAACGGACTTACCGCTTTTTCATTATGAACACGGTCAATTGCTTCCACAAGTAAAGGAGCTACTGATAAAATGGTGATTTTTTTGCTCCGTTTTTCTTCTGGAATAACGATTGTATTCGTTACAATTAATTCTTTAATGGCGGATGAATCTATCTTACTAGCCGCTTCTCCTGAGAAGACAGGATGTGTACAGCAGGCATAAACAGCCTTTGCTCCTCTTTCTAATAAAGCATTAGCACCTGTAGAAATGGTATTGGCTGTATCCATTAAATCGTCTACGATGATGGCATTTTTTCCATCAATATTTCCAATTATGTTCATGATATCTGATTGGTCGTGCTCCGGCCGGCGGCGGTCAATTAAAGCTATTGGAGCATTTAACAAACTGGCCAATTTTCTCGCTCTTCCGACGCCTCCATTATGAGGGGCGACTACAACAAGATCCTTTAAGCTTTTTTTCTCAAAATAATCATAGAGAACGGGAATACCAGTTAGATGTTCTACTGGAATGTCAAAAAATCCTTGAGTTTGAGCAGCATGAAAATCCATGGTGATGACCCTATTTGCTCCTGCTGTCTCTAAAAGATTCGCAATCAATTTTGCCGTGATGGGCTCACGTGCACGTGCCTTACGGTCTTGGCGTGCATAGCTGTAGTAAGGAATGACTACATTAATTACTTGTGCGGATGCACGCTTTAATGCATCAATCATGATTAAGAGCTCCATCAATCGCTCATTGCTAGGGTGTGAAGTGGACTGCACGATAAAGACTTCACATCCACGCACACTTTCCTCAATGTTAATTTGAATTTCTCCATCGCTAAAATGATTAACCGAACATTTTCCTAACTCGCAGCCCAATAGTTCTGCCATCTCTGCAGCCAATTCACGATTTGAATTTAATGTAAACAGTCTAAAATTATTTTTTAAACGATAAGACACCCTTTTTCCTCCATGTTCAGTATATTTCCTTGATTATTATTGTACATAAATCTTATTTTACATGAATTGAGGAATCAAGACACTAATTTGACAAAAATTTATCGATTTCTTTGACAAATTCCGATAAATGTTTCATTGTGGACTTCTCTACCAAACGTTTCCCATTATTTACTATATCTACTTTGGTTAAGTTATCCCTTCTTTACGGAAAAAAGATCTCTTTAATAGTAGCCAGATTTTTTACAAGGAATTCCTGGTTTGACCCGCTAACAACTTAACACAGGTATTTAATCTTCTAAAATATATTTTTCAAATGCATATGCGACACCATGTTCATCATTCGTTAACGTTACAATGTCACTGTGTTCTTTCACTTCATCTTCTGCATTCCCCATCGCAATGGATAATCCAGCCGCATGAAACATTGGAATATCGTTTCTTTCGTCTCCAATGGCGATCGTGTTTGCAAGTGGAATCCCAAAATGACGTGCCATAATTTTTAGACCATTGCCTTTATTTCCATTAATATGGGTTACTTCTAGATTAAAAGGTGAAGAGGAAGCAACATGGATGCCTTCGATGGTTTCTAAAGATTGATGCAACCTTTGTTTCTGCTCTGGATCCAAAGCTACATTAAGGAATTTTAAGATTGAGAGTTCTTCTTTCGTAATGATTTCCTCTACTTGGTCAAACATCGTGTGACCGTACACAGTTGGGTGGGTAGTGAACATTTTGTAATGAGCATTTTCAAAGTATTCACTTGGAACTCGTCCTGATGATAGAACTTTTTCTAGTCGATCACCCCAATTTCTAGGTGCAAAGGATTCTTTGTCAGTGGTGAAATTATATGGTACCCACTCTTTTTCAAGTTCAAAAGCTATTTTTTTAATTTGAGATGGTGTTAAGGAAATCGATTCTAACAATTTTCCGTCCGCAAAAAGAATCGTTCCGTTACTTGCTCCGATAGGGCATTTTATATTGTATTTTTCTAATTGGCCATGTATAGATTTCACAGATCGACCGGACAAAGCCATTACAATATTCCCTTTCTCTTGCGCTTTTTTTATCGCTTGCAGAGTTTCTTCACTGATTTCCTTATTTGAATTTAAGGTGGTTCCATCTAAATCAAGTGCAATTAGTTTCATAACTAGTGATCTCTCCCTTTTAGTATAATCTAGAAAGTAGTTTTATAATTATTTGTTCCCCACTAATGATATCGTTGTACCTTCTCTTTTCAGTTCCAATTTTTAATATAAATTAGGAATTTTTTTACTAATTTCACTTTGTTAATGTTTTTTATGTTAGGGCGTCATGTGGACGGCCCATTTTCATAAATAATTGAAAGGAATTAAAGCCTTCCATGTGGAAAATGTAGTAAATTATAGAAATTACATTTTTTTCTGGGGGAAATCAAATGGAGAAAGTTTCAATATTAGTCATTGAAGATGAAGAAAAAATTGCCCGGCTCCTTGAGCTTGAACTAAGCTTTGAAGGTTATCAGGTTACGAAAGTCATGGACGGTATGTCGGCATTTAGTTTGTTTCAGTCGGGAAAATGGGATTTGATATTATTGGATGTCATGCTTCCCGGATTAAGCGGCATCGAACTGCTGCGCAGAATTCGCCTCCTTGATCAACACATTCCCATCCTCTTACTTACCGCAAAAGATTCCATCGAGGATAAAGTGGCAGGGCTAGATTTCGGTGCGAATGATTATATAACCAAACCATTTCAAATTGAGGAAGTCATGGCCAGAATCCGCGCAGCTTTACGAGTAAAAGAAGTTGCCCAACCTGCACCCTTATTAGAAGATGAAGATACCCTTTCTTTTGCTGATTTAACAATTAACCAAAAGACACGAGAGGTATTTAGAGGTGACCATCCAATTGAATTAACTCCAAGAGAGTATGATTTACTACTTTTCCTCATGGTCCATAAACGCCAGGTTTTAAACAGAGAACAATTATTATCGGCCGTTTGGGGCTACGATTTCTTAGGAGATACAAATGTGGTCGACGTCTATGTGCGTTATATCCGAAAAAAGGTGGACCTCCCTGATATGCCTGTACTGATCCATACAGTACGCGGAATTGGCTATGTTTTAAGGGAAGCCAAATGAAACTGAGAAATAAAATTAATTTGTATACAGCCGTACTGTTTGCCATTCTATTCATCATCATGAATATCACGGTTTATTTTACTTTTAGCAAATTAATTCTTAACAATGAGTTAAAGGCAGCCACGAAGGAAATGGAAAAAACAACAACGGATATCGGAAAAGGCCTCGGAACCATTCCGGAGGCAACTCTGCTTCGTTCCTATGTACCGATTAATGGCATGATTCAGATGGTTACGGATGATAACAGGAAATTATTCACCGTTACCAGTCCAACAGAGAAAAAATTGATTAACAGAAATACGAAATACCTTCAAGGGGAACAAAGCCAATTCATCACTTACCAAAATAAATCCTATACTTTCGTTTCCATGCCCCTAATTTTATTAGATGGCAGTGTGGCTAGCCTACAAGTCACAAACAGCATTCAGCCCACCGTAGATATTTTATCCATTCTTAAACTCGTACTCATAGTTGTAACGGTTGTTGCCATCATCCCTGTCATTTTGTCCAGCAGGTTTTTGAGCCAACTCATCACCAGTCCAGTCACATCGATGATAAGGACGATGACCGATATTAGAGAAAGTGGGCACTTTAAAAGACTGCCATTAGAGGCTAAGTCTAAGGATGAACTATTTCAGATGGGTGAAACTTTTAATCATATGATCGAACTGCTGGAAACCAACTACAAAAAACAAAAGCTATTTGTTTCTAATGCCTCACATGAATTTAAGACCCCATTAACCATCATCGAGAGTTACGCTAGTTTGCTAAAAAGAAGAGGTTTGACAGAACCAGACCTGTTTACAGAGTCTGTTGAAGCGATTCATTCTGAAGCCATCCGTATGAAAGAAATGACGGAGCAGTTGTTACTGCTTGCTAAGCATCATGAACAATGGAACATCCATAATACTGCAGTTGAATTAAAGAATTTTTTAACACAAACAGCTCACTCCTTTCAAAATGCCTTTGGCCGGGAAATTCATTTGCATTCCGATTTCGGAAAAACACTGGAAATCGCGGCGGATGAGAAAAAGTTAAAGCAGCTGTTATTCATCTTCCTTGATAATGCCAGGAAATATAGTGATGAAGCCATTACGCTCGAGTATGGAATGGAGAACGGTTTAGTTTTTATCAAAATAATCGACAGGGGCATTGGCATCCATCATAATGAGCTGCCAAAAGTTTTTGACCGGTTTTACCGGGTCGATCAAGCAAGAAACCGAAAAATAGGCGGTACCGGTCTTGGTTTATCCTTAGCGAAGGATATTGCCGCTGTCCTTAACATCAGGATTGTGCTTGACAGTACAGAATCAGTCGGAACAACGGCCATACTTTATTTGAAAAAATAATCAGAATCTAATCATCTTCTAATGTTGGTAGTAGAAAATAAAACCATGCAACTGAAGCGAGGTGAAAAAATGCAGAAAAAAGCATGGATATTGATCTGTTTTTTAACCGTAATCCTTATTTTCTTGAGTTGGAAACTATTAAACCAATCAAATGCGGCAGAAACCATTCTCTCCAAAAATGAAGTACAAAAGCTCATTCAAGACCGTTATCAAGGCAAGGTCATCCAAATCAAGTTAACCAACCAACAATATCTTATCGATTTAAATAAAGATAACCATATTTATAGAATTAAGCTTGATGCGGTAAGCGGGCAAGTTTTATCGTTTAAACAGAACGATTCAGTTCAAGTTCCTCCTGAAAACCAACCTACAAAACCACCCTCTGACTCCCCTACCACTCCAGGGCAACAGGAACCATCTAAAAAGTTGACAGTGTCGGAAGCACAGCAGATTGCAACACGGGAGGTTCATGGCACAGTTAAACATATTCAGCAGGAAACCAATGAAGGAATCGAATTTTATTTAGTGGAAATAGAAACAAATGAGGGACTGAAAGCAGTTGTACAGATTAATAGCATCACTGGTAAGGTAACCGCCATATCCTGGGATGATCATAAAAAAGAAGATAAGCAAAAGGATGATAAGAAAGAAGATGACTAAGTATTTCTAAATGATTTTGGATTCTCTCTCAGAGATTTCTAATCTTCCTCTCCCTCTTTCTCTAATCTTCACTGGATATTCTATAATTGTAAAACAACAAAAATGAAGGAGGAAAAAAACATGAAAGGTAAGTTGATTGCCGGTTTACTTGCATCGTTTATGGTTTTTGGAGGAGCTATGGCTGTCGGAGCAGCAAAAAATGACTCGAGAGTAGATGATTCCATCCATCAGGAAGACAAGGTGAAAAGTTCAAGCGATGTTAGCAAAACAAAATCAACTGCCACTATGAATAACCATAACGTTGAGGTTGAAATTGAACATGGCAAAACGATCATAAAGCACAAGTCAGAATACCGTAAAGACGATGGACGCCACCATGGCAGACATAGTGAAAATGATGATTTGAAACCTGGGGATGGAAAACATCAAAATAGGCATAGTGGGGATGATGATTAATAGTTGGAGAACATTATGAAGAGGCTGGGACAAAACCCGCCTCTGTGAAAAAAAGCCGGTGAAATTTTACGAC
>NZ_JBALNY010000126.1:0-4392 GCF_036962145.1 Bacillus sp. JJ1764
GGAACAGCGTATTGCCATTGCACGTGCTTATTTAAGTAAAAGACCCATTGTTATGCTCGATGAACCAACGGCCCATTTAGATATTGAAACGGAAGCGGAAATAAAGGCAGCCATGTTGGAATTATTTCAGGGGAAATTGGTGTTTTTAGCTACCCACCGTTTGCATTGGATGACGGATATGGATGAAATCTTTGTTTTGAATCAAGGAGAAATAATTGAAAAAGGTTCCCATGAACAACTCATGTCATTACAATCAATCTATTATAAATTTGTTTTAGGTCAGGAAGGAGAATAAAAAGTGGGAAAAGAAAATTGGATTCTGCCTTATATTCGTCAATACCGCCATTTTTTTATTGTTTCCATTCTCCTTGGGGCACTAACCATTGCATGCGGTGGGGCGCTGATGTTTACATCAGGGTACCTCATTTCAAAAGCTGCAACCCAACCTGAATCCATTTTAATGGTGTATGTCCCAATTGTAGGTGTACGTACTTTTGGGATTGGAAGGGCTGTTCTAAGTTATGTTGAAAGACTTTCTGGCCATTCTCTTATCTTGAAAATTCTATCAAACATGAGGGTAAAGCTTTATAAAATGATTGAGCCGCAGGCACTTCTTATACATCAAAGATTTCGTACCGGGGACATCCTCGGTTTGCTGGCAAATGATATCGAACATCTACAGGACTTCTATCTTAAAACCATTTTTCCATCAGTCGTTTCTTTGGTAATCTATGTCATGATGATGATTAGTATCGGAATTTTCTCTGTACCATTTGCAATTCTATTAGCAGTCTTAGTCGGCTTGCTACTTTTTGTTGGACCTGCTATTTCTTTATTGGTCACCAAAGCAAGAAATGAACGGTTAAAAAGGGGGAGGCATGAGCTTTATTATAAGTTTACAGATGCCGTATTTGGAATTAGTGATTGGATCTTTAGCAGGAATTATCAAAACTTCATCTCTGATTATGAAAATAAAGAACAACTGCTCTATAAAATAGAAGTAAAAAAGCAGATATTTGTCAATTGGCGGGATTGTTTAAATCAACTGGTTTTAGGAATTATAGTGGTTCTGGTGATGGCCTGGGCAAATGGGTTAACTGTTAGAGGAGAAGCACCGGCCACTTTTATCGCCGCCTTTTGCTTAGCTATATTTTCTTTGCTAGAATCATTTTTACCAATTGCTGGAGTAGTTAGTGAGACTACAAGTTATCAAAAATCATTAAGGCGGCTAACCGAGATTGAACCGACCGATTCTCCCATAATCAACACAACAGTAGAGAAAATGACCATGCCTGTAACGGTTCAACTTAACAAAGTCAGTTTTGGATATTTACAGGAAGACCATTTATTAAAAGAGGTTAGTCTAACCATTCAGCCAGGAGAGAAGTTGGCGATTCTTGGGAGAAGCGGATCAGGGAAATCCACGCTGCTTCATCTTATTCAAGGAGCTCTTGCACCGACAAGTGGTCAAGTCCTATTAAATGAACGAGATGCTTTCACCTTAGCAAATGATATGTCTAGCATTATTAGCGTGCTAAACCAGAAGGCTTACCTTTTTCATACCTCTGTCATGAATAATATTCGCTTGGGGAATCCCAATTCCTCAGACGAAGAGGTTTTTCGCATTTGCAAGCTGGTTCAATTGGATGACATGATTCGCAATTTACCGAATGGATATGAAACCAATATGCAAGAGACTGGCCAACGCTTTTCAGGAGGAGAACGACAAAGAATTGCCTTAGCGAGAATTCTCTTGCAAAATACGCCAATTGTGTTATTGGACGAACCAACTGTTGGTCTTGATCCAATCACAGAAAATCAATTATTAACAACCATTTTTTCAACATTGAAAGATAAAACCATTATCTGGGTAACCCACCATTTAATTGGAGTTGAACAAATGGACCGGGTTCTTTTTCTAGAAAAAGGTGCCATCACCATGGTTGGCAGTCACGAACAGCTTCTTAATAAGGAACAAAGATACCGTAACCTTTATCAATTGGATAACCCTTTTAGGTAAGGGTTACGAAATTCCTTTGCTGATTTTTTAAAATGAGAGTAAAATAGAATGTGAAGCTTTTTTAAGGAGCTATTATTCTATGAAATTAATCATTGCTGAAAAACCGGATCAAGGCTCAACCCTTGCATCCATCTTTAAACATAGGAAACAAAACGGCTTTATTGAAATTTTCCCAAATGAGGTATTTTCAAAGGGGGCTTATGTGACTTGGGCAATCGGTCATATATGCCAATTGGTTCAGCCGGAAAAATATCAACCGGAGTGGAAACGTTGGTCCTTGGATAACTTGCCAATCATTCCTTCGCATTTTGAGTACGAAGTGACAAGAGATAAGGCGAAACAATTTTCAGTCATCAAAAAATTAGTATCACACCCACAGGTTACGGAAATTATCCATGCAGGAGATGCCGGACGCGAGGGGGAGCTGATCATTCGAAATATTTTGCGGCTAACGAATTGCCGTAAGCCGATGAAAAGATTATGGATTTCCTCTTTGACACCAAACGCGATTCGCGAAGGTTTTCAAAGGCTGCTAAATGAAGACGAGACTAGGAGCCTTTATTTTGAAGCCTACACAAGGGCGTGTGCCGATTGGGTGGTGGGAATGAATGCTTCTAGATTGTATAGCTTGCTTCTCAAGCAACGGGGGTTTTCCGACGTTTTTTCAGTAGGTCGGGTGCAAACACCGACATTAGCTCTGATCGTCAAACGCGAGCTCGAAATTGAAAACTTTAAAGCGGAACCATTTTGGGAGGTCAAAGCTCATTTTAACATCAATGGAAAGAAATATAATGGAAAGTGGCAAAATGATGGTGAAACCCGAGTAAAGACAAAGGAAATGGCTGATAAGATAGCAACTTTCTGTCGGGAGAAACCAGCGGAGGTTAGTGAGGTAAATTGTGAACGCAAAGAATTTCTTCCGCCACTTCTCTATAATTTATCAGCACTTCAAGCAGAGGCAAACAAACGTTATAAATTTTCACCGAAAAAAACCTTGGACGTCTTGCAAGGACTCTATCAAAAAGGAAATGTCTCCTATCCTCGTTCTGATTCTCGTTATGTAACAAAAGAAGAAGCCAATAATTTCCCCGATATACTAAATAAAATAAGTCATATCAAAGACTATGAACCCTATTTTCCTTTGCCATATGCTTCGATCGCTGACAACAAAAGATATGTAAATGAAAAGAAGGTTACAGACCACTATGCCATCATTCCTACTGAACAAATTCCGAATGTAGAAAAGTTAAGCCTGGATGAACGGAAACTTTATGATTTGATTGTAAAAAGTTTAATTGCGGCTCATTACAATAAGTCTATTGCCGAGTACACAACGATTACCACACTTGTTGAAGGAAGAGCTGCGTTTATTTCTAAAGGAAAAGTTCAGATTGATGAGGGTTGGAGAAAGGTAATATACTCCAAAGATCAGGATGAAGAGCAGAACCTTCCTGCTTTAACAAAAGGAGAGCAAGGGAAGACGATAAAAGTTGAAGTCATTGAAAGTCAAACGCAACCACCAAAGCGATATACAGAAGGTCAATTAATTACGCTTATGAAAACCGCTGGAAAGCATTTGGATGATAAAGAAATGGAGAAGATATTGTCCAAAACAGAAGGGTTAGGTACAGAGGCAACCAGAGCGGGTATCATTACTATGTTAAAGGATCGCTCCTATATTGACGTGAAAAAGAACTTAGTTTATGCAACCGCTAAAGCCAGAATCTTAATCGAAGCAATTGGGAAGGAAATCCTCGCTTCGCCGGAAATGACGGCAAAATGGGAGGAGAAGCTGAAGGAAATATCTGAAGGTACTGCTTCCCCAAAAAACTTTATGGAACAAACTAAAAAAATGGTGTTTCATCTGATTTCTTCTAGTAAGGAACAAGTGACAAGTTGGACTTTTTCTGAAGAAGTCAGTAGTAATTTTACTCCTGGTAAACGAAAAACGAAACAAAAAACATTGACCAAGCTCGGACCCTGTAAAAAATGTGATGGATCGATTGTCGATAAGGGCAGCTTTTATGGCTGCAACAACTATCAGAAGAATAAATGCGACTTTACTATATCAAAACAAATTCTTGGTAAAAACATCACGCAGAAAAATATAAAATTGCTCCTATCTGATGGAAAAACAGAACTGATCGAAGGTTTTACCAAAAAGGATAAAAGCTTCAATGCAAGACTGACCATTGACGCAAAAGATCATACTGTAAAATTCCTGTTTGAATAAAGTAGTCGATAAATCATAGAAAAAAGGTAGGAACCTTTGCGAATTCATCTACATTCATTTGTAGATGTTTTTTTTATTAATTAGCTCTATTAAACTTGTGTGTTGATTTCCGCTCCAGGCACTTCGCTTTCCGTGGGCG
>NZ_JBALNY010000126.1:4425-35972 GCF_036962145.1 Bacillus sp. JJ1764
GGAGTCTTCGTGCCTTCCTCTCCAATCAACAGTGCCATTTAACACAGCCTATTAATTAGCAGAAATTTTTCCTTTGTTTATTATTCTAATAAATCCAATCATTACTCTGCATATAACCATTTTTAATACAATGCTAATAAAAGAGTGATCCCAAGTCCAACCCTTTTTCCAAGTAATTAATTTTGTATATCTAGCTGCAAATGTTTCTACTAGAACCTGCGGTAAGGCAAAAGGGAAGATTTTTAAACATATGCCAAATGGTCCACTGTTAAGTGTCTACTGATTATAATATAGAACCATTAGGGGATAGAGGATAAAATCAAAGGGAAGGTGAATTTTATATCGTTGGAATAGCTTTTCTGGATATTTTAGGTATCCCTTTGAAACTAAATAAAAATCTGCAAAGTAATTACCAATGGCACTTACAAGGTAAACGATAATCCAATCCTTAAAAGATCGTTTAACGATTGCGAAGGGTAATAAAGCTAATCCAGTAGCCGTTATGATCATTAAGGAAAGATAAGGAAGTCTTTTTTTGTTCATTTTTTCACCTCTCATATAATATTTTCTAAATGAAAACTTTTATGTAAAAGCATTGATTCATTTTTGCCAGAAAATACAGAATTATCTAAAGGCAAGTAAGGTAGAAAAAAATATTTTTTAAGGATACTGGGTCAGTCATTCCGCACGATATTTTAAACCGTATGGGGGAGCCCTTTTTTACTACTAAAGAGAACGGGACTGGACTAGGAATCATGATCTCCAAACAAATTATCGAAACCCATAACGGAAGTGTTCATTTCTGGAGTGACGAGATGGGCACAATTATTGAAGTGATCATCCCAATAACATCAAGGTCATTTACATGATTGAGCGATACGATGCTTACTAGTTTTTAAAATAAAAACCCTCAAGAGAGGGTTTTTTTCTAACCTAAATTGTTTTCATCAGTAGTATTAGCCATTTTCGCATTGGGATCAACAGTATTTGCACCGTAATCTGGAACGTGGCTTGCGTGTTCCTCGTGATATTTCGATCCCGAACCTTGTTTATACTTACCGATTTGAGATTGATTATTCATCCCTACTTGCTTTCCTGTCATCTTTTTCACCTCATCATTTCCTTGAAAAATGGTCCCTTGCTATTTTTAGAACGATTAATAAAAGGAGGTGAGCTAAATCGTAAGCTCATCTCCCTTAAAACTAACGACGATGTTCAACAAGGTCTATTACGCCTAATACTACGTGTGCTAAACCAAACCCAAAAACGGTATTTGCAATCATCTTATTCGAACCGCGTTTTTGTTTTAATGCGAAGCCGGTTGCAGTAACAGCTGTCCCTAAAGCAGTTGGTATTAAACCTTCACGAATATTATTCATCGCCATATCCCCCTACATCGCAGTTAGTGGTGTGATCACCATCCCTATTTTTCACCTTATTGGGATAAATATGCTTCAAATTAAAAGTTCCATATGGGATAAGGACTCATTTATTCTAATCATAAGATTGAAATTAACTTGTTTGAAAATGAAATGTACTAATATAATGACGAGGCGTCCCATAGCACAGTATTTGATTAAATGAAGGATAATCCGATTCAAAATAAATCATAATATTGGCATCAAGTAAATGTGGATTTTGAAAGAAGAAACCCCAGTCACCATATATGATAGCGGTGATAGCAAGCCTTAGTTCACGTTGAAAGATTATATACCGTTTTTTAGCCGTTTGTTCATTAAATTCCCCGCCACTTACATAAACTTTTCCTTGTAAGAAATATTGATTGTTTTGTAAAACAATTTCTGCTAAAAACTCATCACGTATATTTTTATTAATGGTAGACATATCGTACTGAAAACCAATACTCAAATACAACTCACCGGTACGATCTGAATGTGTCAATGTATATTTGCGGCCTTGAATAGGTATTGAATTAGAAGTATATGGCATAGTCTTTATTTTTAATTTATTGGGATTAAATTCAACAATAGGGAACACTCCTTCCAAAAAATAAATACTCCAAAATAAAGAAATACTGAATAAAAGGTTTTCCAATATGAATGAAAAAAATCCTCTTTTCAAATGATATTCATAGAAGGAGGTGATATTCATGCGTATTCTGCAAAAGATCGCTTTAGCTTTAGTTATAATTGGTGCAATAAACTGGGGATTAATTGGATTTTTTAAGTTTGATTTAGTAGCTGCCATCTTTGGAGGGCAGGGTTCCTTCTTAGCAAGAATAATCTATAGTCTTGTGGGGATTAGTGGTTTAATTTGTACAAGTATTTTAGTTACACCTTTTGGGCAGGAAAAGGCTGACCAAGTGAATAGACAAGGAAATAGAAATGCTAATTATGCGACTGAATTTAGTGAAGAGACAGATTTATCGGAGTATAAAAAAGAAAAATAGCCAATGATCAGGAAGATTTTACTCTTCCTGATCATTCATTTTTGTATACCCTTCATCCACTCTCCATAATTTCCCCGGCCAAAATGCATATCGGCCTAGGACAGTTGTGATGGCAGGTACTAGTAATGGCCTAACGACAAATGTATCTAGGATGACACCAATAGCCGTTACAATACCAAACTGCAGTAGCACTTGAATTGGTAAAGTAGCTAAGACTGCAAATGTCCCAGCAAGAATTAGCCCTGCAGATGTAATCACACTGCTAGTTTCATTTACCCCAAGTGAAATGGCCTGTTTATGAGAATGGGTTTCTTTGTATTTCCAAATACTTGATATCATAAAAATATTATAATCTTCTCCTAGAGCCACAAGGAAAACGAATGAATACAGTGGAATCAATCCTTGTATGGCAGGGATATTCAAACCGTAATGAATAAGCAGCCATCCAGCTCCAAGGGCAGAAACATAAGAAAGTAGTACGGTTAGAATTAAATAAACCATTGCAACTATCGATCGTAAATATAGTAGAAGTAGCAACGAAATAATGGCTATTACAATTGGTACTATCACTTTATAATCGTTGGTTGTTACTTTTTTTGTATCAAATAGGGTAGATGTTTCTCCACCAATCCAGTAGTGATCCTTAGGATTAATTCCCGCTTCCTTTAAAGTTGCAGAGACTTGTTTTGAGATTTCAGGAATCAAGTTTACCGATTTTGTTTCGTAGGGATCATATTTTAGGAATATCTCAAAGGATCGGTATTCATGATTTTTAGTGCCAACAGTTGGCTCGGAAACCTGTGCAACATAAGATAAGTTGCTTAGTTTCTGTTTAAAATCTATATTTTTTTCGTCTGTCTTGACAATAATTCGAACGGGAGCCAATTCACCAGGTGAGAAATGTTTTGCCATAATTTCAAAGCCTTCTCTTGATGGCATATCCGCAGGAAATGACTCGATTAAGTTTTGCGTATACTGAATACGAGGTGCAAAAGATGCTAATATTCCTAAAATCAAAACACTTACCATGATAACGGTCCAAGGCTTTACAGTAACCCATCTTCCCAAAACTTTCCCAAAACGACCATGCACTTCTCTTCGTTTCAGTTTCCTCCCTTTTCTTTCTTCCAATTCAAGAATCATTTTTTCAGTTCTTGGAATAAATGGATAGAAAGAAACCCTTCCAATAATAGCCAGAAGAGCAGGGAGAAGGGTTAAGGCAACAACTCCCATTATAAGGATGGCTAAACTAAAAGGTGTTGCAAATCTTTGATAGGAACCAAAATCTGCAAAATAAAGTGCAAAAAGACTGAGAACTACTGTTATAGCACTTATGAAGATCGCTCCGCCAGTGTGGTGTTTCGCACGTTGAAGGGCTTTATATTTATCTGGTTCTTCAAACAGGACTTCTCGGTATTTAGAAATTAAGAATAAACAATAATCGGTTCCTGCTCCAAAAAGTAACACAGTCATGATTGAAATAGCTTGTGAGTCAATAATGATAATGTCATGTTTTGCTAGGAAACCTAATATTGGACTTATCGCTCCATAAGCAAATCCTACCCCAATTAATGGGACAATTGCTAATACAGGGGAACGGTATAACAAAATTAACAAAATAAGCACCAAAGCCACTGTCGAAATCAACAAAGTAACATCCGCTTTACTAAATAGTTTGGTAGCATCTGTGGCAATGCCTACAGGACCCGAAAAGCGAACATGCAACCCTTTATGATGCAAATCTTCATCAAAAATTGATTTTGATTGAAATGTTACCAACTTAGCTTTTAATGTTTTTAGATCTGAACTTAGGTCATCAGTACTCGCATTTTTTTTCATAAAAATGGGTGTAATGATCGTTGTATGATCTTCTGATGACAGCCCTTTAAGCGCTACCAATGGCATATTTGATAGTGGAGGTATGTTACTTTGTTCAGTTAAAGGGGTTTTTTGCAGATGTTGATATAATTTTGAAACTACCTGATAATCCTGGTCAGTTAATCCTTCAGCTCTGTACCAAACTAGTAGCAATGGAGTACCATTATTATTTGGAAATTGTTCTGCAACTATTTTTGCAGCACGCATAGACATAGCACTTTTTGGTAAGTTAGCAGCACTATTATCAGCTAATTTATTGACATTTGGGAATGTGGAAGAAAGAATACCTACAAGTACAATCCAAATTCCAACTGTTACCCATCTTCCCCTTCTACTTATAATGGCTCTTATCAATAAAGACAAAGAATTTTTCAACACTTTCTCCATCTCCCCCTTCATACAAATTACTACGATGTAAATTAATTATATATACTGGTCAGTTAATTATCAATCTATTTATTACTATATATGGTAAAATAATAAATAACAATTGAAGTGGTACATTGGATATTAAATAAACCATTACTTTTTAATAAGGAGCATGTTTTTTATGGAGCAAAATTATAGTAGACCAATTGGGAGGCCAAAAGCGAATGAAACCCAGGTTCCAACAAGTGATTTAATCCTGCAAGTTGCTACGAAACTTTTCCTAGAGTTTGGGTATCAAAAGGTCTCAATTGATGAAGTTGCTAAAGAAGCTGGGATGACGAAGGCTACCGTATATTATTATTACAATTCTAAAGCAGAACTTTATAAAGAGGCGATGGTAGCGCTAATGGGAAGAGTTCAACAAATCATATTAAAAAAAATGGAAGAAAATAAGTCTTTATATGAAAGGTTGATGGATATCACAATCGCACATTTGAAAGCAACTACCTCTGTTGATTTGGAAGGATTCATGAGAGAAACTAAGACTTCACTTACAGAAGAACAGGTGCTTGAAATGAAATTAGCAGAGGAAAAGATGTTTGCGAGTATTGAACAGGGATTTAAAAAGGCAATAGACACTGGAGAAATTCCAAACATAAATACAAAGTTCGCTGCACACGCATATATAGCTTTAATTAAGGTTGGAAATTACAAAAATTCTTATGGTATGCCCATTTTCCAATCCATACAGGAAACGGCAGAAAGCCTTCTTCTTGTTTTTTGGAGGGGGTTTTTCGGAGAGCCTATTCCTTCGACACTCTAAAATAGGATATTAAGAACTAGGATCATAATCAGGAGATATTCTTCCTGATTATTTTGTTTTACTATAAGAAAATGAATCATCACCTGAAATTATTTTGAATTATTGGGCAAAAAATTCCATAATATGATGCAAACCTTAGTGATAAGTAAAAAATGGTCTCTTGCTGGAGGTTAATCAATGAAAAAAGAAAAAATGATGGCAGACCAATTACAATGTATGTTTTTAGAAGGTAAACTAAGTGGTTTTAAAGAATCATATATAAATCTCATAACAAGAAAGTTGAGAACAGGAAAGGTATCTATAATTGAATTAATGCAAGAAGATCCTATTCTTAAAGAAAGGATCCAAGAAGCTCTAGTTCGAATTGAATCTGAAATATTAATTTAAAACAATCATCGAAGGGTTGCACTGCAACTCTTTTTATTTTGCTCTAGCCAATATTAAAATTAGATTAGCTGCTTTGATGTCGTAAATGTTACAAAGGATGATATACAAATATTAATTTAGGATTTGAGTAAAAAATCCAACGCCCCTAAAATATTTTTTGGGGAATTGGTTAAATTATGAACTGCGGAAACAAAACAAAAGGAGGAATAAATATGAATACTCAATACTTGGCACCACATGAAACATATGAACTTCATGAATTGTTAACTTTCAAAAATATTTGTCTAACGAAGTCTGCCACTATGAGTGGATTAGTTCAAGATCCACAATTAAAAAGCATTTTAGAACAAGACGTAACAAAAACTAAAGAGCAAGTTCAACGTATACAAGAATTTATGACAAATCGGGGTGCTCAATAATGGCAGGATTTATGCAAAATATGGCTGGTATGGGTGCTATGTCAGATCAAGTTATTGCAACTGACTTCTTAATTGCAGCCAAAACAGGTGTGAAAAATATAGCAATGGCTATTACAGAAACATCAACGCCAGAAGTGAGGCAGACATTAAAACAATATTTAATGGATGCGGTTGATACTCATGAACAAATATTTAAGTATATGGTCGATAAAGGATATTATCACCCAAACAACCTAACTGAGCAATTGAATGTGGATATTACTGCCTCACAAACAGCGATGAATCTATCTCAACAATAAAAATTAAAGCCTCTATTAAATAGGGGCCTTTTATGTCTAAGCATAAAATCAAAAAAACTCAAATGAAAAAATGAATGAGAGTGGGACTTATATGTATTTCTACAAAGAAGATTTAATCAACGTTATTGTACCTGATAAACCAGACCCTTCAGCAGCAAAAGTGCTTCAAGAAACTCTAGGTGGTCGATTTGGTGAAATGAGAACAATGATGCAGTTTTTCTTTCAAAGTTCGAATTTCCGGGGGAATCAGAAGAAATACCGTGATTTAATAAGGGGAGTTTTCCTTGAAGAAATTAGTCATGTTGAATTAGTACAAACAACTATTAATCAGCTATTAAACGGATCCGGAGAAGATGCAGTTGGTGCCGCAGGCGAAACAGGTGCTCCACTTGAAGAAGCCATTAAGCACGCAAATCCACACCATTTTATCATGGGAGCACAAAGTTCACTCCCTGTAGATGCCGCCGGAAACCCTTGGAACGGGAACTATGTTTATAGTCATGGTAACTTAATTAGTGATTTGTTAGATAATGTGGTTTTAGAATCCACTGGAGTTCTCCAAAAAACCCGAATCTATGAAATGAGTTCGAATAAGACATTTAGGGAAACCCTTGCTTTCTTAATTGTTCGAGACAATGCACATCAAAATGCTTTTGCTAAAGCTTTAGAAACACTTGGAGTGGATTGGGCCAAAATTTTCCCTATACCCAATTATGATATCAATAAGTATCCTGAATGTCGTAAATATGTTGAAATGGGATTTCATAACGCGCAATTTAATTTTAGATTAGATAATACTCTTATAGGTGAAATATTTAATGGTGAATCCCCAAGTAGAAACAGTGGGGAATTAAGAGTCTCTCCTCCACCTGAGGGGTTCCCAGTCCCACAACTTCCAGAAATGCCAAATGAACATAGTCCCGGGTTATCTGATTTAAATGCTTAATGGAGTCCTATTTAGGGCTCTTATTTAATTCTTTATGTTGTTAGATTCGGAAAAGTAATTTTTAATTTGTTACGGTGTTGGAAATGCTATAGATGTGCTTAGAGAAGGGTGGCACGGTAAATGAATAACTTTTCATATATGTTAAGGAGGGCAACAATGGGAATATTAAGTGGAAATCCAAAAGAAGAACCATTACATTACGGTGAGGTTTTTGATCTTTGGTCTTCAGTGCTAGCAGGTAATGGAATGATAGCAGGTTATCAAACCATGATGAACCATGCTGGTGACGAGGATCTAAAGAAATTATTAATGGAGGCTATTGAAACTTGTCAGCAGGAAAAAAAACAGGTAGAAGTATTATTAAAGGAAAATGGTATTGGCTTACCTCCTGCTTCTCCAGAACCCCCAGAAGCTTGTTTAGAAGATATCCCAGTTGGTGCTAGAGTCCCTGATCCAGCCATTGCTGCTACACTCTCAGCAGATCTTGCTGCAGGATTGGTTCTTAGCAGCCAAATAATCGGTAAATCAATTCGAGAAGATATTGCTATGATGTTTGTTCAAATCCATAATCAAAAAGCCGCATTAGGGGCAAAAGTACTTCGTTTAAATAAAGAGAAGGGCTGGCTCATACCGCCACCGTTACACCTCAATAAAAAGGGTGACTGTTAACTGAATAACTTGAACTTTACAAAGAGGCTGTCTTTAGATAAGACAATCTCTTTTTTTGTAAATATGGAAATATGTTTATGGACATGTAGCAAGCGCTATTTTCATAAAATGTACAAGTTGACCTAAATTTATGGAGGTGATGTATTTGAGTATTACCATATTAATGAGTTACATACTATTGGGATTTACATTAGCAGCACCCATTGGTTCTGTAAATTCTGCACGGTTGGATAAAGGGATCAAGAATGGGTTCTTGCATTCTTGGATTGTTGGAGTAGGCTCGATGATAGCTGATGGGATATTTATGTTGATGGTATATCTAGGAATGGTTCAATTTTTAGGTGTTCCAATTGTACAAATTTTTTTATGGTTATTCGGAGGTTTTATCCTAATTTACTCTGGTATTGAAAGTATTAAAAATGAAAATAAGATTTCCTTAACCTATACACGATCCAAGGATTCATTACTTAAATGTTTTTTTACAGGTTTTATTTTATCGATTTCCAGTCCTTTATCTATTCTCTTTTGGCTAGGGATTTATGGATCTGTTTTAGCAAAAACCGCCCAAACGAATGGAACAGAGTCCCTTTTGATTTATAGCAGTATGATATTCCTTGGTCTAACTTTTTGGGATATTTTTGTTGCAGCTCTCACTACAGGTTTTAGGAAGCTATTAAATCTAAAAACCCTAATTACGATATCGATTGTGTCTGGAACGTCCTTAATTGCTTTTGGAATATACTTTGGTTATCAGGGGATACAAGCCCTTTAATAAAGGATTCATCTGGAAATTAGTAAACATTATTTAAATATTTTCTTTAAAAGGTACAACAATAATAAATGTAAATGGATAAGGCACTCCATCCTGAGTGTCTATTTTGCCTCAAAAATACGATCTAATTTTTAACGGTGAATGTATTTCGAATAAGCTGTAGGGTTAAATGAAAGCAGGTAAAAGTAATGAGTACATGTGAGTTATGCAGACGAAGTGAGGTTGAAATAAAAATTCATCACCTCCTTCCAAAAGAAATGGGAGGAACATTTGGTGCAATTGCTGAACTGTGTATTCCATGTCATAAACAAATTCACGCACTATATACTAATGAAGAAATTTCTGCGCGCTTGACAACAGTAAAAGAACTAAGAGAAGATCAACAACTGCAGAGTTTTATAAAATGGATACGAAAACAACCTGCCACTAAGTTAATGAAAATTAACAAATCAAATAATCGAAAACACAATAGGTGGTAACTTGTTTCTGTTAAAAATAACAAGAATGATCATCTATCTATTAGCTGAATTTTTCTAAAGTGACAAAGTGCCTTGTCACCTTATTTTTTCTATAGTAAACTTTTATTGATTTTATTTTTTTGGAGGGTATGGGATGCCAACACCGAGTATGGAAGATTATATCGAACAAATATATATATTAATTGAAGAAAAAGGATACGCCCGGGTTTCTGATATTGCGGAAGCGCTATCTGTTCATCCCTCCTCAGTGACAAAAATGGTTCAAAAACTCGATAAAGATGAGTATTTAGTCTATGAAAAGTATCGAGGTCTTGTGTTAACATCAAAAGGGAAAAAAATCGGTAAAAGGTTAGTGTTTCGGCATGATTTGCTGGAACAATTCTTAAAGATAATTGGTGTGAAGGATGAAAATATCTACACAGACGTTGAAGGGATCGAGCATCATTTAAGCTGGGATGCCATCGATCGAATCGTAGACCTTGTTCAGTTCTTTGAAGATGATACCTCACGTATTGAAGCATTAAAAGAAATCCAAAAACAAAATGAACATGAATAAACTCCTTTACTTTAGAGACTCCACGGAACGTGCAATAGCGTAACCGCGGAGTTCTTTTTTTTGAAAGCTCTAATTTAAAATAAATTGGGGTAGTGATCAAATGATGAATCGTTTAACGGCATTAAGGTTGGGGCTCCATCGAATCCTTCAATGGATTGAACCCCTTGCAGATCCCCATTTTCAGCCTCTATAATTGCTTTTTGATAGGAAATGACCCGTCCCCCGGATGTGACAAAGTTAATAATTTCACCGAAATGATTTCGATGTAAAGCTACAATCGTTTCCAAAATTGTTTCCTCCATTATGATAAGTATTCCTTATATTTTGTCAAGATTAACCAAATAATAAACCATGGAGATGAAAAAACTCGCCATATAGGCGAGCTGCTATCCCCAAATAAATGGGGTTTCTTGGTATACATAATAGTTAAGCCAGTTGGAAAAGAATAGATGTCCATGGGAACGCCAGCGATTGATTGGCGGTTGAGTAGGATCATTATTAGGAAAATAGTTTTCCGGCATATGAATCTCCAAGCCTTTATTTAAATCTCTCTCATATTCCTGTGCCAAACTATCTGCTTCATATTCTAAATGACCAGTTATCATCACATGCTTACGATCTCTGGAAGATATTAATAAAGCACCAGCTTCTTCAGATGCGGCTAACAATTTCAAGTGTGGATGACTTTTAATGGCCTCAATAGAAACATCTGTATAACGGGAATGTGGTGCATAAAACTGATCATCAAATCCACGCAACAAAATATCGTTTTGTTCAAATATACGATGTGGATAGATACCAGAACATTTTCGAGATAATTCGAACTTTCCGATTCCAAAATGATAGAATAATGCAGCCTGTGCCCCCCAGCAAATATGTAATGTCGAGGTTACATTAGTATTGGTCCAATCCATAATCTCCTTTAATTCAGACCAATATTTTACCTGCTCGAATTCCAATAATTCCACTGGAGCACCGGTAATAATCATCCCGTCAAATTTGTGATTCTTCACTTGATCAAAGGTCGTATAAAATTGCTCAAGATGCTGTTTACTAGTATGTGTTGACTCATATGAAATGGTTTTAAGGAACCTTACATTAACCTGTAACGGGCTGTTCCCTAACAATCTTAATAATTGCGTTTCGGCTTTTTCCTTCTCAGGCATTAAATTCAAGATCAAAATATTTAATGGCCTGATGTCCTGGCTGGTTGCTCGATCATCGTCCATGATAAAAACGTTTTCCTGTTCTAATACTTCCCGGGCAGGCAGAAGTTTTGGAATATTAATAGGCAAGCGATCATCCCCTTTCAATTTTTGAATGCTAAATTCATTAATACAACGTCATAACACGAAAAGTCAACAATATTTTAAAAATTCAATAATAATATTATAAACATTATTACAAGTTCAGAAAAGATAATAATTTTTTTATATTTTTAACTCGGAATGGTACGCCTCCTTTGTTACAATTAATGTTAGAGAGTTATTATTTCAGAATGCGGGGGAATATTTTGCTAATGAAGACATCAGTTAAGTCAGATATTGAAATTGCTCAAGCATCAAAAATGAAACCTATCGTTGAAATCGCCAAAAACATTGGTTTGGATGAGGACGATATTGAATCTTTTGGGAAATATAAAGCGAAGCTATCGAACGAAGCACTGGCAAAAATAAAAACAAATAAAAGTGGAAAAATTATTTTAGTAACAGCAATCAGCCCTACTCCTGCAGGTGAGGGTAAGTCAACCGTTACAGTCGGACTGGGAGATGCCTTCAACCGAATTGGAAAAAAAGCCATGATTGCCATGCGTGAGCCTTCTTTAGGACCAACGATGGGGATAAAGGGTGGTGCAACGGGAGGCGGCTATTCACAAGTATTGCCAATGGAAGATATTAATCTCCATTTCACAGGTGATCTCCATGCCATTACTGCGGCAAATAATGCACTTGCAGCTTTACTCGATAACCATCTTCAGCAAGGAAATGAACTTAATATCGATCAACGCAGGATTGTATGGAAACGAGCTGTTGATTTAAATGATCGTGCGTTAAGAAAGGTAATCATCGGCCTCGGGGGACCATTACAAGGCGTTCCAAGAGAAGATGGTTTTGATATTACCGTAGCCTCTGAGATAATGGCAGTTTTATGTTTAGCAACGGATATCAAAGATTTAAAACTGCGCTTGTCCCGTATCGTTGTTGCCTATAACTATAATAAGGAGCCTGTAACAGTAGGTGATTTAGGGGTTGAAGGGGCATTAACGTTACTATTAAAAGATGCGATTAAGCCAAATCTCGTTCAAACGATTGAACATACTCCTGCCCTGATTCACGGCGGACCGTTTGCCAATATTGCACACGGCTGTAATAGTGTGATAGCCACCCTTGCTGCTTCAAAATTGGCTGACTATGTGATTACTGAAGCGGGGTTTGGTGCAGATTTGGGGGCTGAGAAATTTTTACATATTAAGTCCCGGAGTGCTGGTATAAAACCGGAGGCTGTTGTCGTTGTGGCTACCATCCGGGCGTTGAAAATGCATGGCGGTGTTCCTAAAACTGAACTGGCTAAGGAGAACATTCCAGCATTGACCCTTGGATTTGCTAATCTTCAAAGGCATATTGAAACGATTAAAAGTTTTGGTCTTCCTGTCGTCGTTGCCATTAATAAATTTATAACGGATACCGATCTTGAGGTAAAGACCTTATTAGAATGGTGCCAGCGAGAAAATATTTCAGTTGCTTTGACAGAAGTTTGGGAAAAAGGCGGCGAAGGCGGAATAGAATTGGCTAATAAGCTATTAGAAATCATTGAAAAAGGCGAAAATAAATTTCAACCACTTTATGAATTATCAGATTCGTTGGAAGATAAAGTGAGGACGATTGTTCAAAAAGTCTATGGTGGAAAAGATGTGGAGTTTTCACCTAAAGCCAAGAAACAGTTACTTGATTTTGAAAAATTTGGCTGGTCCCATTTGGCCATTTGTATGGCAAAAACCCAGTACTCTTTATCAGATGATCCTTCAAAACTTGGCAGACCATCTGACTTTACCATCACAATTAGAGAATTTAAGCCTTCCATTGGTGCCGGATTTATTGTTGCCTTAACAGGTGAGGTTATGACCATGCCAGGACTACCTAAGAGACCGGCTGCCTTAAATATGGATGTTGATGAAAATGGAAATGCGGTAGGACTATTCTAGTTAGCAGAAATCGGCTATTTCGCCGATTTCTTTTATTTGGAGGTGCTTTATGTTTGATCCAACTGCTTTTGATAATATGAAAGTCGTCATTGAAGGAGCCCTTTATGATTTTGATATGCAGGGAACCATCGTTATTACTGATCGAAATGATTGGCACAATTTAGCGAAAATGGCGCGTTTGTTTTCAGTCAGCTTTTCTCTGCCTAATAGCAAAATGGAAGCGAAGATGGAGCTAGAAACTGGTATCTTAAATTTAGCTGCAGAACTTCTGCCTGATACAGTAGCGGAAAAGAATGCTGGCTGTTTTGTTCGCCTGCAATTCACCATGGAACTCGAAGATAATATCGAAAATTTCCAAACGGTTGAGGTAATTTTAAAAAAAGTCTGGGGAGAAACAAGGATTATGAAACAAACTGTAGAATATAATCCCTTAGGCAAGCAGCCAATAGTAAAAAATAGGATAATGATCGATTTTGATAGACTGATCAAGGAAGAACAAATGGAAGACTTGGTGGAAATGACCGAATTCATGGTCATCACTCTTCAACAGTTGCAAAATTTCCTGGACGGTCAATGATTAGGAGGACCAAGATGTCAATTTATCAGTTTCGAGCAAAAACAATTGATGGAAACGAAGTATCATTGAAGGAATTTGAAGGTAAAGTTTTATTAATTGTAAACACAGCAAGTAAATGCGGATTCACACCTCAATATAAAGATCTGCAAGGACTTTATGAAACATACAAAGATAAGGGCTTGACTGTCTTGGGATTTCCATGCAACCAATTCATGAGCCAAGAACCCAGAGAGGAAGCGGAAATTAAATCATTCTGTGAAACAAACTACGGGGTGACATTTCCCATGTTTGCAAAAGTAGATGTGAATGGCGTCTATACGCATCCGTTATTTGACTATCTCAAGAAACAAACACCTGGATTGCTTGGCATGAGTATGGTGAAATGGAATTTTACTAAGTTTCTTGTGGATTCTAAAGGAAATGTTGTAAAGAGATACTCTCCAAATACTAAGCCAAGTGAACTGACTAAAGATATTGAAGCCTTACTGTAGAATATCGGCGGTGTAGATGGTTGTTTTTACGATAAAAATTAAGGGGAGGATGTAATTGGCAAAAACGGCTTGGGTAACTGACAGTACGGCATTTTTGGATGAAGAATTGAAAAATCATCCAGACCTTTACTCAGTTCATCTTTCTGTCATCCTTGATGGTGAATCCTACGCTGATGGGATTGAGTTGACACCGGAGCAGCTTTTTGAACGACTAAAACAGGTAAAATCACCGCCAAAGACGTCCCAGCCTTCTGTAGGTGCATTCCAAGCATTATACGAACAATTATCAAAAGACTACGATCAAATCGTTGCTGTGCTGCTCTCAGGGAAATTAAGCGGAACTGTCTCATCCAGTGAGCAGGCTGCAAAATTAGTTGAGATTCCAGTTGTCACTTTTGACTCGAATATCTTAACCATGCCAATGGCTGCATTATTAAAAAAGGGAATGGAATTACTAGAAGCCGGTAACAGCCTTAACTCCGTGATCGAAACATTAACTGCGTATCGAGACACCAACGAGACTTACGTCCTTGTGGGAAGTCTCGAGCAACTTCATCGCGGCGGAAGATTAACTGGCTTGCAATTTTTTCTTGGCAGTATGTTGAATGTGAAACCGATTATAGCTTTTGATCAAGGTGCACTATATGTAAAGGAAAAAGTCCGCAGTGAGAAAAAGGCGAAGGAAAAAATTCTTGATTACTTTAAGCAATCCTATGGAAAACATCATTTTAAAGAGGTTTATATTTTATATGGATTGCATCAGGAACAGGCAAAAGAATGGCAACAGGAACTGCAGGCTGAATATCCGGAGTTACAGGTTTCAACATCACCATTAGGAGCTGTGATCGGAGTGCATGCCGGAGAAAACACTTTGGGAATTAGTTGGTTTAATAATTTGACTTAATTTAAGAGGTGTCCACGGTTTATCCCGTGGGCTTTTTTTTGACTTCATGATAAAATAGCTAGGATAAAGGCAGGTGCTATGAAGTGAAAGATCACATCATTAAACAAACAGAAGAATTTGTCCGTCATGAATTGAGTGAAGATTCGACTGGACATGATTGGTACCATGTTGACAGAGTCAGACGAAATGCTTTACATATATGCAAAGAGGAACAAGCTGGAGACCTGTTTATCGTGGAAATGGCGGCCCTCCTTCATGATATCCCAGATGAAAAAATCAATGAAAGTATTGAAAAAGGCGAGCAAAAACTTGAGAACTTTTTACAATCAATATCACTAACTGCTGGTGAAAAAAGTCAAATTAAGCAAATCATCTCAACGATTTCATTCAAAGGAGGTAATTTCGCAAAATTAGAATCCATTGAAGCAGAAATCGTCCAGGATGCCGATCGGTTGGATGCAATTGGCGCTATTGGAATAGCCCGTGCATTTGCGTATGGAGGTAAAAAGGGCCAGCCTATTTATAACCCCGAAATAAAAGTAAGAGAGGGAATGACTCTAGAAGAATATCGAAAAGGGAAATCGACGAGCATTCATCATTTTTATGAAAAACTGTTAAAATTAAAGGATCTTTTAAACACGGATAGTGCTAAAAAAATGGCACGAAGCAAACAGCAAATGATGCAACTCTTTTTAGACCAATTTTTTCAAGAATGGAATGGTAAGTAGTCATGAAAATGCTCACAGTCGAAAATGTATCGAAAACATATGGAGAGAAACAATTATTTGACCATATTGGATTTACAATTGCCGAAAAAGAGCGGGTCGGCTTGATTGGGGTTAATGGAACAGGAAAATCTTCATTATTGAAAATTGTCGCCGGTTTAGACCAGTCTGATGATGGTCAAATTATTGCTGGAAAAGATTACTCTATTACCTACTTAAATCAACAACCGGATTTTGATACAGACAGAACGATCCTTGAACAGGTGTTTCATGGTGATGCACCGATCTTAAAGTTGATGCGCGAATATGAAAATACTTTAATAAAGTTGAATTCTGCTCCGAACGATAGCAAAGTTCAAGAGGATTTATTCCGCATGCAAAAACAAATGGATGCTCTGGATGCCTGGGATGTCAGCACCAACGCTAAGTCCATTTTAACGAAACTCGGGATTGAGGATTTTACGCAAAAGGTTGGTCAGCTCTCCGGCGGTCAAAAGAAACGTGTAGCATTAGCACAGGTATTAATTGCCGAACCGGATTTATTAATTTTGGATGAACCGACAAACCATCTTGATTTCGAAGCCGTGAAGTGGCTGGAGGAATATTTGACCCGATATAAAGGTTCCATTCTATTAGTAACACATGACCGTTATTTTTTGGATCGGGTGACAAACCGGATTTTTGAATTGGATGGCGGCAATCTCTACAGCTATCAGGGAAACTATGCGGCCTTTCTGGAGGCCAAAGCTATTCGTGAGGAAAACGAAGCGGCTACCTATGAAAAACGAAAAAATCTTTTTAGGCGTGAACTGGAATGGATAAGACGCGGCGCCAAAGCGCGGACAACGAAACAAAAGGCAAGAATTCAACGCTTTGAGGAGTTGGATGAAAAAGTATCCGGAGGCCGTTCTACTACTGAAAAACTGGATATCTCATTATCGGGAAGCCGTCTAGGCAAGCAGGTCTTTGAATTAAAAGATGCTTCCAAGAGATATGATGCGAAAATCATCCTCAGTCATTTTGACTTGCTCGTAAAGCCTGGTGACAGAATCGGAATAATTGGGAAAAATGGTACAGGAAAATCTACATTATTAAACATTCTCGCTAAACGAATGCCGCTTGATGAGGGCGAATTTAACATGGGACAAACGGTTAAAATCGCTTATTACACGCAAGAAGGCGAGGATATGGATGAAAACAAGCGGATGATTGAGTATATTAAGGAAACAGCGCAAATTGTGGAAACATCAGATGGTAAATCAATTTCAGCAGCCCAAATGCTTGAACGGTTTCTTTTTCCGTCCTTTACTCACGGAACGCCAATTCGCAAGCTTTCTGGTGGTGAAAAGCGCCGTTTGTACCTGTTGAAAATCCTGATGACAGCACCCAATGTGCTATTATTGGACGAGCCGACCAATGATCTTGATACACAGACACTAACGGTTCTCGAAGATTATTTAGACGAATTCCCAGGAGTTGTCATTACCGTTTCCCACGATCGGTACTTCTTAGATAAAGTGGTTGAGCAATTATTAGTGTTGCAAGGCGAAGGAAAAATAGATTCGTTTTATGGAAATTATAGTGAGTTTCTAGAAAAAGAGTCACTGAAGGAAGCCCCAAAAAACGTGACAGTATCAGTTTCAGTACCAAAAGCTCCTGAAAAAGAAAAGAAGAAAAGAATGAGCTATAAGGAGAAGAAAGAATGGAGCGAAATGGATGAAGTCATCGCCAATACCGAAGCGAAATTGGAAGAAGTTGCAGCGGAAATGGCTACAGCAGGCAGTGATTTTACAAAATTGCAGGAATTGATGAAGCAAGAGAGGGAATTAAACGAAAAACTGGAATATTTAATTGAACGGTGGTCTTATTTGGCCGAGTTGGCTGAGAATGAATAAAGAGAGTGTGCCGGATGGCGCACTCTTTTATTGGTATTTCAACTGATATAATACAGCATTCAAACAAACAGGTAATACGAGTATCACAAAACGAGGCTTTTCACATGAATGAACCATCGCCAATATGTTAAACTTGTAAATGAGAAAGCACATAAATAGGTGATAACATGAAAATTAAATCGATCGAACCTACCCCAAGTCCAAATACGATGAAAATCAATCTGGATCAGGAGCTTCCGATGGGGAAGAGTCATAATTATAAGAAAGAAACATCAGCAGATGCCCCTCCGGTCATTCAATCTATTCTTCAGATTGAAGGTATTAAAGGAGTGTATCATGTCGCAGATTTCCTGGCCGTTGAGCGGAACGCCAAATATGATTGGAAAGAGATTCTACCAAAGGTCCGACAGGCATTTGGAGAAAAAGCACAAGAGGCACCCGATCATAATAAAGTTAATGAACATTACGGTGAGATAAAAGTCGAGGTCCAAATATTTAAAGACATTCCTCTTCAAGTGAAATTGACTGATGGAACATCGGAAAAACGCTTTGGAATGCCAGAAGAATTTTTAAAGGCTAGGGAAAGGGCGCAGCTTCCAGAGGACAACTATATCTTACTTCGAAAGTGGACATATCAAGGAGTCAGATATGGTGAAATGGACCAAATCGGAATTGAAATTGTAGAGGAATTGATTGCAGCCTATCCGCTTGAAAGACTAGAAGAGTTAGTACAGAAAGCCCAAACAACGGAATCGTTTAACCAAATAAAACCAATGAAGAAACGCCTCAAAATTTCAGAAGATGATCTAAGCAATCCTGAATGGCAAAGCCGTTATCGTCTACTTGAGCAAATGGACGATCCGGAATTGACTGATCTGCCAATTTTAGAAAAGGCCTTAGCGGATGAAAAACCGTCCATTCGGCGCCTTGCCACCGTGTACTTAGGCATGATTGAGGATCAAGCTGTTTTGCCTCTTCTATATAAGGCATTAAGAGACAAATCGGTTACAGTCCGTCGAACAGCAGGGGATTGCTTGTCCGATTTAGGATTTCCTGAAGCAGTACCTGAAATGTCTAAAGCTCTCAAAGACTCCAGTAAGTTGGTTCGATGGCGTGCTGCGATGTTTTTATATGAGGTCGGTGATGAACGAGCCCTTCCTGCTTTAAAAGCAGCAGAAAATGATCCTGANNTAGTTTGCAAGTGAAAATGGCAATTGAGCGAATTGCGGGTGGAGAAGAAGCTAAAGGGTCGGTCTGGAAGCAAATGACCGAAGCCAGACAAAGGGAAGAGTAATTTTGCAAAAATACTAGCTTATAGTATTCTATATAACAGAAATGGAGTGAATGAATATGTCAAATGCATACGAAGAGTACATGAAACAAATTATTACACCGATGCGTGAAGAATTGACAAAAGCGGGATTTGCAGAACTGACAACTGTTGATGAAGTAGAAAACTTTATGGAAAATGTAACAGGGACCACACTGGTTGTCGTGAACTCTGTGTGCGGCTGTGCAGCTGGATTAGCTCGACCTGCTGCTACTCAAGCAATATTAAACAGTGAGAAAAAACCCGATCATCTCGTAACTGTTTTTGCGGGTCAAGATAAGGAAGCTACTGCAAAAATGCGAGAATATTTTGAAGGAATTGAACCATCTTCTCCTTCTATGGCTTTACTTAAAGGTAAGGAAGTCGTACATTTTATTCCGCGGCATAATATTGAAGGTATGCCAATGGAAGTTGTAATGGAAAATTTAAAAGGCGCTCTTGAAGCCAATTGCTAAAGAAATGGGACGATTTTTTCGTCTCTTTCTTTTTAAAAAGGATGGATCTTACATGTTTGTGACAACATCAGGGAGGACAAATCAACACTTGATCGAAACTGCTATTGGTGTGGCAGAAATACTTGAAATACCTTATGTTCCCCGTAGAAAGAAGTCTATCAGTCTGCTTCAAAATGAGAAGGACAGCCATTGTATCGTGGTGGGGAAGGACCGGCTAGAGTTACATGAAACGGGGAGCACAGAACCCTTTTTCTTTCATCCCAATTCCGCCATGTTCCGTATTAAACGTCTTATAAACGGAGAACATGATCCTTTTGCAGAAGCTGCTGATCTTTCTAAGGGAATGACATTACTCGATTGTACATTGGGGTTAGCATCCGATGCCGCAGTTGCCAGCTACCTAGTTGGCGATGACGGTCAAGTAGTGGGGGCAGAGGGAAATAAATATCTCGCGTACCTTGTCAGCGAAGGACTTCAATCATGGGACTCAGGGGTTGAAGCGATCAATGCTGCCATGAGAAGAATAAAGGTCATCCATACTAAAGCTATAGATTACTTAACTGGTCTTCCAGATAAATCATTTGACTGTGTTTATTTTGATCCAATGTTTGAAGAAAGCATTGAGGGGTCAGTAGGATTACAGCCACTTGCACGCTTGGCCCTTCATGATGACCTTAGCCCAGAAGTGATTTTACATGCCAAAAGAGTGGCAAAAAAAAGGGTTATTTTAAAGGACCATTATAGGAGTGAACGATTCCATCAATACGGCTTCGAAGTGATTCAAAGAAAATCGGCAAAATTCCATTATGGAATTATTAAAAAATAATTTCATTTTTAATAAATTAATCTTTTCTTAAGAAAAAAACAGTATAATCAATTATGAAAGTAAATTTTGAAAAAATAGGTGAAAGCAATGAACAAGTGGCTCCGTAAATCGCTTTTTGTCATCATATCGATTCTTACTTTTGGTTTGGTTACACCAACACAACTAATGAATTCAGTTAATGCGGAGACTCCAGTTGATCAGGACGTTTTAGAAGTACCTACTTCTGAAACGAATTATGTTCATCTGGAAAGTTATATTGAAGAAGATTCCGATTTTGATAGAGAAGAGTTTGTTGACGAGCTAGTGAAACAGGCGGAAGAACAATCCTATCAAAAATTTGGCAGTAAAATTAAGCCTGTTATTGAAAATGAATTTCGTGATATTATTTTGCCTAAAATTGAATTAGCAATTGCTGAAACTGCTGCTCAATTTCCCCAAGAGGATTTGAAAAATTTGACGATTACGGAACAACCTGGTGCGGGAATGTCGGAAAAAATTTTTAACGTGAAAAATCGTGTTACAGGTAAAGATATTCTTCGATTTCATGTGAGACGGGATCACCCACCACATGCTGGGTATTGGTTTAACTTTCATTATCATACTTGTTTTGATCATTTTCAAGTCCATCATGAGCTTGGCTCAATTTATTGGGATAAAAATATACCTCCAAAATGGATGAGCTAAAATTTTATCGTTTATAAATGAAACTTTTTTAAGATATACTCGTAAATATACTATTAATCTACCTACTAGAGACCCAGTGACGAGCTGGGTCTTTTTACGGAATGTAATCGTATTGATGGAGGCGCATCTTTATGTCAGTCTTTCAAGGAATCATTGAAACATACGCAGGCTTTTTTGATTTACATATGTGGAAGGAAGTATTAACGGATCCGGTTGCTTGGGGGCTGATAGGTACATTGGTGATATTGGAGGGACTCCTTTCAGCTGATAATGCTCTCGTACTGGCTGTCATGGTCAAACATTTGCAACCCGAGAAACGAAAAAAGGCGCTTTTCTATGGTTTGTTGGGGGCATACGCTTTTCGCTTTATCGCGATTGGCATCGGGGTATACTTAATAAAATTCTGGTGGATCAAGGTGCTGGGAGCAGCCTACTTGTCCTGGCTATCGATTAAATACTTTTTGGATAAACGAAAGACTGGAACTGATAAAGAACCTGAGGCCGAGGGATTGGATCAGAGCGGTCTGCTTATTCGCCTTTTTGGAACGTTTTGGGGAACAGTTGCATCTGTTGAATTGATGGATGTAGCCTTTTCAGTGGACAGCGTGCTGGCTGCTTTTGGAATCAGCGATGAAATTTGGGTATTGCTCATTGGCGGAATGCTTGGGGTTTTAATGATGCGTGGGGTAGCCGGGATATTTTTATCCTTGATTGACAAGATTCCGGAACTTGAAACAGCAGCTTATGTCTTAATCATGATCATTTCTATAAAGATGTTCTTAACCGTTTTTCATATTGAAATACATCACATAACCTTCTTTCTCATTTTAATCGTCACTTTTGGAGCTACCTTTATTGTGCATTTTTTGAACCGGAAAAAGAATGTAAAAAAGAATTATTAAAAAAAAGGCAAATTTCATAGAGAAAATGAGATTTGCCTTTTTTATCTCTTCTTACCTAAACGGCTGACAACAAAAATATATAGGGAAGACAAAAAGCTGTAACAAATAATAAAAAATATAATTGAAACTGCAAGCGATTTCAATACAGGCACTAAAAGTAATGTTAAAATAATACTGAAGAGAATAAAATCAAGAAATACAAACACTTCAGAACCCAATACCTCTAATACTGTATTCAGTTCTTCCTGAACTGCCTCCATTTTCGGTCGTTTATATAAAAATCTCATAGAAGCACCTACTTAGCATAGTTGTACTCAAATATATGCGGGTACAAGTCAGAATGTGATAAAAGCAGCAGACGTAACATTTTCATGTCTATTGTTTGAAAGGAATAGGAAAAAACTATTGGGGTGATAAAAATGGCTATTAATTTACAAAGAAGTCAACGAGTAAATTTAACCCAAAGAAACCCTGGTTTATCTGAGATTATTGTCAGTTTAGGTTGGAATCCGGTCCTAAATAATGGAGGATTATTTGGAGCTTTATTTGGGATTGGAGATTTGCCTAATATCGACTGTGACGCATCTGTCATCATGCTTGGAAAGAACGATCGGCTTTTGCAAAACAAAGATGTCATTTATTTTGGAAATCTAAGCAGCCATGATGGAAGTGTACAACATTCGGGCGATAGTCTAACTGGTTCGGAAGAAGGAGAAGATGAGTGTATTAAAATTGACCTAAACAAAGTTCCATCTACTATTCAAAAATTAGTGTTTGTCGTTACTATTTATGAACCAATCAAAAGGCAGCAGCATTTTGGAATGATAAAAAATGCATTTATAAAGATTGTTAATGCGACAAATCAGCAGGAATTACTTCATTTTAATATTACCGAGGATTTTGCTGAAAAAACAAGCCTCCTTGTCGGTGAATTATATCGAGATGAAACATCATGGAAATTTTCAGCGATTGGAGAGGGGATAAGGGCTGCCAATCTTAGTGAGGTAGTTAGAATATATGGATAATGGTAGATTTGTAAGCTGTCTTCAATGGACAGCTTATATTTTGTTTTCTCTGCTTTTATTTCCAGCTTTGACTATTAAAATCATCTTAAACTGGCTTCTTAACATGCTATAATACTATATAAAACTGTATATGAGGAGGAATTAGCATGCGTAAATGGTTTGGATTATTTATCATCACTTGCTCGTTCCTTTTTTTTATATCAACATCCCAAGCATCATATGACGGGATTTTGCTGGGGGATTTTTCAAGGAACTCTGTACTCTATCAGTCTATCACACCAAATTACTCTAGATCTTTGAATGACATCATTGTGCTTCCTAGGCAACATTTCAATCAGAGGGAAGCAGCAAATATCATTAATCGGATCAATGCATTGCCACCTTCTTTGTTACAAGATATAGATAACAAAGGAATCACATTAAAATTGTTCACAGGAAAACTAACGGATAATCCAACTGCAAGTGCTTTAAGCGGACAAATTCCTAGAGGCTATCAAACAAAAACAACCTGGGATGATGTCCCCGGTGTTGGTGGGTCTGAGGTAGTTCTTGTCAAAATAGGCTGCAGTGAACAAGGTAAAGGACATGGTTCCATCAATTTGGAACTTCATGAACTGGCCCATTCTATTGACCATTATGTCTATGATGATACTAGTCAAAAACAGGAGTTTCATGATATTTGGGAAAAAGAGCACGACCAGTTGTTCCCCGGAAACAGCTATTTCAATTACCAAGAGGAATATTTTGCTGAGACATTTGCGATGTATTATTTAAATAAAGATTCAAAAAATGAACTTAAAATAAAGGCACCAAACACATATAAATTTTTCGAAAACATACTTTAAAAGTTATGGTAAAATGTTAAGATATGAAACACAGCAAGGAGTGTGACTAAATTGAAGCAATACCTAGATTTATGCAAGCATGTTCTTGAACATGGCACCGTCAAAGGCGATCGGACAGGAACTGGAACGATTAGCACTTTTGGATATCAAATGCGATTTAACTTGGAGGAAGGATTTCCTCTATTAACAACAAAAAAACTTCATTTAAAATCCATCATCCATGAATTACTATGGTTTTTAAATGGTGATACTAATGTGAAGTATCTGCAAGACCATGGTGTCAGAATCTGGAATGAATGGGCTGATGAAAACGGTGAGCTTGGACCGGTTTATGGACATCAATGGCGCTCATGGACAGGTGCCAATGGAAAAACTGTTGATCAAATATCCGAGTTAATCAATCAAATTAAAACAAATCCTAATTCTAGACGTCTGATTGTCAATGCCTGGAATGTGGCCGAAATTGATAACATGGCATTACCGCCATGTCATTGCATGTTTCAATTTTATGTGTCTGAAGGAAAGCTTTCCTGTCAATTATATCAACGCTCTGCGGACGTGTTTCTTGGCGTTCCATTTAATATAGCATCCTATGCTCTACTGACGATGATGATTGCCCAAGTTTGCGATTTAGAGCCTGGTGAGTTTATTCATACATTTGGTGATGTCCATATTTACCAAAACCATTTAGAGCAAGTTAAGCTTCAATTAGGCAGAGAACCACGTGCATTACCAATTTTAAAAATAAATCCTGCGGTAAAAGATATTTTTTCCTATAAGTTTGAAGATTTTACGCTGGAAAATTATGATCCACATCCGCACATTAAAGGAGTCGTGAGTGTATGATTTCCTATATAGTAGCTATGGATGAAAACAGGGTGATTGGAAAGGAAAACCAATTGCCCTGGCATTTACCGGAGGATTTGAAATTTTTTAAACGTGTTACCATGGGGCACCCTATTGCAATGGGGAGAAAGACGCATGAATCGATTGGCAGGATTCTTCCTGGCAGAGAAAATATGGTGATCACTAGACAGGCAGAACTTGAGTGTGAGGGATGCACGGTTTTTCATTCTATTGAGGAGTTTTTGACGGCTAGTAAGGGTCGAGAAGACGAGATCTTTGTGATTGGCGGTGCGGAAATTTTTAAAGAATTATTTCCTTATGCTGACCGTCTGTACATTACCAAGATTCATGAGAAATTTGATGGGGATACATTTTTTCCGGAATTTAATTGGGAGGAATGGAAACTCATCTCTTCTGAAAAAGGGAAAACAGACGAAAAAAATCCCTACAAGTATGAATTTAGTATCTATGACCGGAAGTAAAATTAGGAGAGGTAGACTTCATGGTTAGATTAATCACGTGCTTTTTATATATGAGCGGTTATTTGATTTATAGCATTCCAACTTTAAGGAAGATGAAAAGACTGTCCAAGAATATACCTGTTTCTGAAAGAGATTTACTAATACATAAAGTACCGAAAATGTGGTCACGAACCATTATGAAAATTACAGGATCAAGGGTTAGTGTGGAAGGACAGGAATTTATTCCGGATGGACCAGTAGTATTTGTTGCCAATCATGAGGGCGATTTTGATGTACCTTCGCTCCTTGGGTATATTAATAAACCATTTGGATTTGTTTCAAAGATGGAAGTCATGAAGGTTCCAATTCTTTCTTCTTGGATGGAAGTTATGAATTGCATTTTTCTGGATCGAAGGAATCGTAGACAAGCTGTTAATTCAATTCGAGAAGGAGCAGCTATGTTAAAAAGGGGCCATTCGATTTTAATCTTCCCGGAAGGAACGAGAAGTAAAGGTGGACCTATATCTCCATTTAAAACTGGCAGTTTTCACTTGGCCAAGGATGCAGGAGTTCCAATTGTACCGATTTCAATAAAAGGAACATCAGACGTTTTTGAGAAAAATAACAGATTCATTCGTCCTGCGACTATTACGATAACGATTGGTCAACCTATCAATCCCCAAGTATATGCAAATTTGGATTTGAAAGAATTAGCGGAAAATGTTCGCCAAATCGTGATTAGGAATCTTGATGATCATGGTATGGTATCATAAAAAAGCATCAGACACGTCTGATGCTTTTCCATTAAAACTTTCCGTTCGTTTCGTATTCTGTTAATGCAGCGATCATGCTATGGAATTCATGTCGATGGCGAAATTCCTCCTCGCGGAAATGGGTCCTTACCCATGTGATCAGTTCCTTCGAACTGTTGAAGTATTCTCCACTTCGGTCGCTCTTGCGAATGGTATATCTTCCATTGTCATCATCAATTGTTACTTCAACAGGTAGGGCCCCATCAAAGCTGAAGAGTGAAAATTCCATCCAATTCACATCCAATCGTTCAAATTCAGAATTTTCTATATATTATGCGTATGGTGGTCTGATTATATGTATGAATGCATATGTAATCAAAATATATTAAATATTCAATCGTGATTTTTAGGTTGACTAATAATGGGGTTGCTGTTAAATTGTTATAGAGATTGGCAGGCAGTAAAGCGAAATGAAAAATATCACAAATACGTTATTTTTATTTGATATTGTGAAATTACTATGAATTATCTCAAATAAATTATGCAAAAAGTTTTTTCAATACTATAATCTTAGTAGAAGTTACTTCTAAATTGAAGGGGATGTATTTCAATGTTTTCAAATATTGGCGTACCTGGATTAATTTTAATATTAACACTTGCATTGATTATCTTTGGACCAAAAAAACTTCCGGAAATCGGTAAAGCTTTTGGACAAACTTTAAAGGAATTCAAAAAGTCTACACGCGAACTTACAGATGACGTTATGAGTGAAATAGATGATGAAAAGAAAAAGTTGACAAAATAAGGGTGTAAGATTCCATGTCTTGCACCTTTTTCTTCTTAAAATATGTTTAAGGATAGACTACTTTCTTACCATTGAAATTGGCAGGGGAAATAAATGGAAGATAAAGAATTACAATTGGTTGATCATTTAGAAGAACTCCGGAAACGCATCATCATTTCCGCTGTTGCTTTTGTTTTGTTTTTTATAGTTGGCTTTATTTATGTAGATGATATTTATCGATGGTTCGTGGGTAGTACCAAATTAATGGTGCTTGGTCCCAGTGATATCATGTGGATTTATTTTATGCTTGCAACAGTGGTGGCTATTGCTGGAACAATTCCTGTTTTAGCTTTGCAAATTTGGCTGTTTGTCAGGCCGGCCTTGAAACCGGTGGAAAGAAAAATTACTTTATCGTATGTACCATTATTATTTTTTCTATTTATCATTGGTCTTGCCTTTGGGTATTATGTAATATTTCCGATGGTTCTGGATTTTTTGGTAAAAATCGGTCAGGATATGTTCGTTACAAACTTTACCGCAGAACGGTACTTCAGCTTTATTATGAATATGACCATTCCGTTTGGAGTATTATTCGAATTGCCAGTGGTGGTCATGTTTTTAACTTCTTTAGGAATCATCAATCCGTTTATACTATCGAAGGTACGTAAATATGCTTATTTCGTCCTTGTGATTATTGCGATTGTGATTACACCGCCGGATTTTATGTCTGACTTTGTTGTTACCGTACCATTATTGCTGTTATACGAAATTAGTATTAATCTATCGAAGTTTGTATATCGAAAACGGTTAAAAAAACAGCAGAATGAGGAAGAAGAATTAATTGAAGCGGAAGTTGAAAGATCTTAGGAGAAAATTCATCTCTTAAGGTCTTTTTTTATGCTCAAAACACAACTATAGTGGCCTCATATCCTCAATCAACTAACATATCAACGTAAACACTATTTCTAACGTTGAAACAAAGATAAGGATACTTTGTGTCTTTTTTTGAAAATTCAAGACGAAAGAACCAAAATTATACTACAATTGCCTTGAAATCTAGTTTTGGACTATATTTCCATATAAGTGGGGGGAAAGCGGATGAAAAGACAGAAGACTGTATATGAGGCCGCGATAGAACACGGTTTTAGCCGTCGTGACTTTTTGAAAATGTGTACAGCTCTTGCTGCTACGCTAGGACTTGAATTTACACAATCAGATCAAGTTGTAAAAGCGATGGAAACAAAAACAAGAGTACCAGTAGTTTGGCTCCAATTCCAAGATTGCACAGGCTGCTCTGAATCATTTATTCGTTCATCACAGCCAAAAACAGAAAGCGTTTTATTAGAAATGATTTCTCTTGAATATTCTGAGGTACTATCAGCAGCATCAGGACATCAAGTGGAAGCTTCAATGGAACAAGTATTAAAAGATTATAAAGGAAAATACGTACTAGCTGTTGAAGGAAGCATTCCTGAAGATGACTCTTTTTTAATGGTAGCAGGTAAATCTGCTAAAGACACATTTCTGAAAATGGCAGAAGGTGCCATGGCGATTATTGCTTATGGATCCTGTTCTTCATGGGGGGGGATTCCCGCAGCACATCCCAATCCTACAGGTGCCAAATCTGTCAACAGCTATGTGAAAAATACTCCAACTATCCTTGTACCGGGATGCCCTCCTATTGCCGAAGTAATGACAGGTGTGATAGCCCACATTATTACGTTTGGTAAGTTGCCTGAATTAGATCAATTCGGTCGACCAAAAGCTTTTTACCGTCACCGCATCCATGATAAATGTAACCGACGCGCTTACTTTGATGCCGGCCTGTTTGTTGAATCCTTTGATGATGAAGGTGCTAAACAAGGCTATTGCTTATATAAGGTAGGCTGTAAAGGACCCACGACATACAACTCCTGTGCTGAGATGCGCTGGAGTGGGGGAGTAAGTTATCCTATTCAATCCGGGAATCCTTGCATTGGCTGTTCGGAGAAAGATTTCTGGGATAATGGCCCGCTATATACAAGAAGAGCAAAAATTCCTGGTACACAGACAACAATTAATCCGGATAGCGTAGGAGCAGCCGTTGTTGGTTTGGCGGCAGCTGGTGTAACTGTGCATGCTGCAGGAACAGTGATCAAGAAAAAGATAGACGACAAGCGGGGTGCAGAAGAATGAGTGAACGAATTGTTGTAGACCCGATAACAAGAATCGAAGGGCATCTTCGGGTTGAAGTTGATATTGATGAAAAAGGTGTAATCAAAGACGCTTTCAGTTCAGGAACTGCTGTTCGAGGTCTTGAATTAATAGTTAGGGATCGCGATCCACGGGATGTTTGGGCATATATTCAAAGAATTTGTGGTGTATGTACATCGGTTCATGCACTGGCAGCGATCCGTTCAGTAGAAGATGCATTAAACATCAAAATACCAAGAAATGCTCATTTAATTCGCGACATTATGAACCAAACAGTTTTTTTGCATGACCATGTGGTGCATTTCTATCATTTACATGCTTTAGATTGGGTTGATGTTGTAAGTGCTACCCAGGCCAATCCTGCTGAAACTTCAAGAATTGCCCAATCTATCTCAAGTTGGCCAAAATCATCTCCTGGTTATTTTACAGATGTTCAAAATAAAATAAAGAAACTTATTCAAAGCGGACAATTAGGTATATTTGCTAATGGCTATTGGGGCCACAAAGCCTATAAGTTGCCGCCAGAAGTGAACCTGATGGCTGTTGCGCATTATCTGGAAGCATTAGATTGGCAAAAAGAGGTCGTAAAAATACAAACTATTTTTGGTGGAAAGAACCCTCACCCACATTATGTTGTAGGTGGTATGGCAACTCCGCTAGATATTAATAGTGATAATGGTGTCCATGCTGAAAGATTGATGCACGTTTCCCAAATAATTGACCAAGCAAGGGATTTTGTCAACCAAGTATACATACCAGATTTGCTTGCAATCGGCTCCTACTATAAGGATTGGACGTATGGGGGAGGATTGAATAATTATCTTTGCTACGGAGATTTCTCGACTGGTGATATTTACGATACCAAGCTTTACAGAATGCCAAGAGGGATAATTTTAAACGGAAATTTGAACGAAGTACTTGATGTCGATCTTAAAGACCCTAAGCATGTTCAAGAATTTATTGATCATTCCTGGTACACCTATGACGGTAAAGATGGTGGAGAAGGAAAGCATCCATTTGTTGGTGAAACTGAGTTTAACTATACAGGACCTAAAGCACCGTACAAAACATTGGATACTGATAAGAAATATAGCTGGTTGAAGGCTCCTAGGTGGAAAGAACACCCTATGGAGACCGGTCCATTAGCAAGGATGATGGTCGGTTATGCATCTGGTAAAGATGAGTTTGTAAGCATTGTCGATGATACTTTGAAAAAATTGGGGCTACCCATCACAGCATTGCAATCTGCACTAGGACGAACCGTTGCACGGGGGCTTGAATCAGTTTTGATTGCTGACTGGATGCGAAATGATATGGATGAGTTACTGAAAAACGTCAAGAGCGGCAACCAGGTCACCTTTGACAGGACTAAATGGGATCCAGATACATGGCCTGAACGTGCTAAAGGGGTTGGCTGGTTAGAAGCTCCTCGAGGTGCTCTGGGACATTGGATTGACATCGAAAATGGAAAGACCAAAAATTATCAAGCAGTTGTTCCGACAACCTGGAATGCATCGCCTCGAGATCATAAAAATAATATTGGCGCATATGAAGCAGCACTAAAAGGAACACCACTGTTAAACAAAGAACAGCCATTGGAATTATTACGAATAATCCATTCGTTTGACCCGTGTCTTGCATGTGCTGTTCACTTAACCGATTTGGAAACAAATAAGACGACTGAAATTCGTTTAGGTTAGGAGGGAAATAAATGGGTGCGCCTAAATTACCGACCCAGCCGCCGGGAACCTTCCTTAAAAAACCAGTTATTAAAAACAGCGAGAATTCATTCCACCCGGAAGAGCCAATCAAGTATACAACGATGGAAAATGATGTAAAGGCATATGTGTGGGATTTGCCGGTACGACTTTACCATTGGGTCAATGCGATCTGTATAGTCATTTTGATGGTAACAGGAATTTATATAGGGAAACCCTTTGCAGGAGCAGGCATTCCTGAAGAGGCTTACTATTCCAATCTGATGGGCTGGGTTAGATACATCCACTTTTTTACTGCATTTGTGTTTACAGCAGCCTTTATCTATCGGATGTTCTGGTGTTTTGTTGGGAACAAGTTTGCCAAATTTAATCCGTTTCGTTGGGTATTCTGGAAGGATACATGGGAGACCATCAAATTTTATTTGTTCTTGCCAAATAAAAAACCACACTTCGTAGGTCATAATCCACTGGCATTTTTAAGCTATTGGATCTTTAACTATCTTGGATCCTTCATTGTCATTGTGACAGGTTTTTATATGTATTTTGAGCCTCAAAAGGAAACTATTTGGGCAAAGTTGTTTGCTTGGGTTCCATATATTTTTGGGGATAGCTATTTAAGTCGTTCATGGCATCATCTGACAGCGTGGGCTTTTATGCTCTTTATCGTGCTCCATGTATATTTAGCCTTCCGAGATGATTACCTAGAACGTTGCGGTTCAATCTCATCAATGTTTACTGGCTATAAAACCGAACCGAAAAAAGCAGTAAAAGAGGATGAAAAATAGGGGTTAAATTGAATTGGAGTATGCACTTTAATAGTCCTAGTCGGGTTGTTGAAGTTGCTTACTCCATTTTTTTTTAATGGCTACGTTAAACGACATTGTTGATTTTTTGTACCCTGTTGATAGGAGCGGAAGGCACGAAG